>JAFXEA010000305.1 GCA_017521065.1 Kiritimatiellia bacterium
GCAACCCCGAAATGACTGCGCACAACAGCAGGAAAAACATTATCTTACGCATCTGTACCTGCCCATTCCTTCAACAGCGGTCGTTTCCGCCCCCGTCACATTCCGTGCCGACACTTTAGGACGATCCCCCCAATATCGCACAAGCGGCGCGGACGCCCCGTTGATGACAACGTTGGTGACCGAGAGGGTGCGCACCTTGACGGCGGAGATCACCTCCGGCTGAGTCTCCGTGAAGCCGATGGAGCAGTCGGTCATGGAGAAGTCGAGTGGCAACGTGCATTCCGGACCGATTCCGCCGTTGAGCGCGATCGGGAGTTCAATCCCCGTCGCCCTCACCCGTTCAAACCGGATGTCGGCAAGCGGCCGCCCCTTCTGCCATGTTTCGGCGCCGAAGTTATACTTGAAGAGGCGCGCGGTGTTCTCCACCCGGCAGTTGCGCACGACGATGTTCCCCGGCTGGTCGACGACCGGCGATGTAACATCGCAAAAGTACCGGAAGAATGCCGACATCGAATGCCGGCCGGCAACCGTCGCAGGATCCCACAGCCCGTCACGCTTCGGCTGCGGCGAAAGCGAGCCCCTGAACACGTACTCGCACGGGCCATGCGCATAGACGTCCTCGATGAGGATGTCCCTGCCCCCGAAGCGGAACGTGCTGCATGCGCTCGAGAGATCGCAACGGCGTACGGTGACGTTCCGGTTCGCATAGCCGGCGATGGAATCGTCGCCCGTGTGTATGAAGCAGTCCTCCACAAGCGCGTCCGAGCATTCGCGGATGTGGAAACCGTCGTGCCCGGCCAGCATGGTGACATGGGAACAGGTTATGTTGGCGCACCTCTGGTGGCGAAGCGCCCAGTTGCCGGTGTGGCGTATGGTGAACCCACGATAGACGATGTTGGTGGAATCGAACGCGGTAACGCCGTGCACGCCACGATACCGTTCCTCGCCGTCTGGGTTGTAGCCGTTCGCCCCGTCTATCACCGAACCCGGTTCGCCGACGATCGCAACATCGCGCGCATTGTGTATGCGGATGATGGCATCGTTCCAGGGCGCCAGCGCATCGCGGATGAACGACTTCTTCGGCGACCGCCAGGATGCATTCTTCGCGGCCTCCGCCGCAACGTCAATCGGCTCCACCGTATCCCGCTGGAGCGTGCGGAAATCGGCGGAATCGCGGCTGGCGAGCAGCGCGACGCCGGATTCGAGGTGCAGTGTGATCCGGCTCCGCAGACGGATCCCCCTTATCGGATAGGATCCTTTTGAGAGGCGCACCGTTCCGCCACCTGCACGGAACGCCGCATCGATCGCGCCCTGTATCAACTCCGTGGCATTCGTGAAGTTGCGCCAAGGGCCAACCTCCCAGTCGTGCACATGCGTTGGCCCGACCACGCGCCATACGCCATCGCCATCGGCGAAGTATCGTCCCTCTTCCGCCGGACATCCGCACCAAACGGCGACGAACACCAGAAAAAGCATGGCTACATATTTCATTGGCCAATCCCCCTACCGGATGATGAAATTAAACCCCACAGGATCCTTCCCGACCTCCAGCGCGAAATAGTCGAGTCGCATCCATGTGGCACTTGGCGTAGGATAACTTTCGACGATTTCCGTCTTCAACATGAATTCGTTTTCTCCCGCAAGCAACGTCCCGGGCGGCAGTTTCACGACAACCGGCTTCGGGCGGTTAATCGAATCATTGCTCAGGCATGGCCGGCGGAAGCGTTCAATTCCGTTCACGAACATCACTAGATCGTAGCTCTGGGCAGGATAGCCATGCGGGCGCGTCTTGAACACGAATTGCCGCTGCGCGGCATCCTGCCCGTCCACGTTCGCATACAACTTGACCAAACGCGCCTGCGATATGCCGCTTCGCACAGTCTTCCAGCGGTTGCTGGAAAGCTCCGTGACGTAATACTCCTTCGTTCCAGCGTTGGTTGTAATGTCGCCTCCCAGTTCGGAATCCGCACCGTTAACCCATCCGAGCCGCCATGAGCCGGAAATCTCGATCTGCGACAGTTTCACCAGATTGGCGCCGTTGTCCGTACGGACAAGATCGAGCATGTGAAGACCTTCGGTGAACAGTTCGGCAGGAGCATGGCGAGAGGCCCTTCCCTCCGGAACCACGGACATTGGCTTCAGAGGCACCCCGTCTATCTTCAACGCGAACGTTCCGCCCGCAGAATCCGCCGTCGTAGAAATACGCACCTGTTGCGGGAGGTTTGTGCACGTGTCTGGCACCTTGAACGGGATGCGGAGCGTTCGCCCGGCTTCGATTCCAGCAGGAAACGCCGCAAGGTCCTGCAGGTCAGCACACACTTCAGTCACCGTGCCGGTCGTCTCTCCGGAGAACACATCTGCGCCGTAGCCTCCGCCAACGGTCAGTACGGACGGATTGTGAAAAGCCGATTCCAGAAAACCCTCCGTTCCGAACGCCTCCTCCACTTCCTCGGTGGAAAGCACGCGCTCCCAGTACGCCATCATCTGGACCGAACCACGCACGGGAAATGTGCCGCTGGAAATGCCGCCGTAGCCCTGACAGCACCCAACGTATATTTTGTTGTTGTAGGGTATGTCACGCCCTTCTGCAAAGCTAAACGAACCCGATCCCCAGACAAACTCCTCCATGCCAGGAGCTTTCACACCCATGCGCATGGTGCCACGATCCATGGAAACCGCCATCTCCACCCACGTTTCCCGCAAAGTCCTGCACGTGTCATTGGTAGGCGAATCAAAGTTGATTGACTTTGCTCCGTTGTTGCACAGGAAACCAAACTGCTCACTTTCAGGATAGTATCTCACGTAGAATCCCTGCTTGGTGGACTCGCCGCCTTTGTAGCCGCAGTCGAGGACGGACACGAACGTCTTGGTCGTCGGCTGACTCTCGTCCATGCGGAATCGGAGAAGCATGGTATATTGGTTTGTCGTTGCGGCGAACGGCAGCTTGATGTCCTCCTCCCTCACGCCGGGATTGCCGTCTTTGGTTGTGCCCGGAATCTGCGCAAGATAGATCACTCGCTGATTCGGGAACGTACGCCCGCTTGTCGCGCTGACGACGGTCTCCACACGGTTCGATGCGCCCGGATTGTTTGTGCGGACGCCTCCTCCATGCGTCGGTGAATCTGCGATGGCGGCATGGCGGATATCTGTAAGTTCGCCGTCCTCGAACACGCCGTCATTGTCTTTATCCGTACCGCCCATATACCAGGCGGTACAATCGCGCCACACATCACCGCGCACAAAAGACGAAACTGCAATGCATACCAAAAGTAAAAAAGATGTTTTATGGAGCAGAGGCCCACGCCTCGGTGTTGCCACCGATGCGTTTTCTCCCTCGTCAAACCGTATGTGCGGATTTCCCGCATACGGCTTTCCATTGAGAGCTTCTCTCTTTGTCACGATTTTCGTCCTTTCTTTTTCAGTGAACGGAAACCTACACTTTTTCGTCCACCTTCTGTTTTAAGGGGGTGTGCGGGTGGTAAAAGTGCGTTTCGACCCTATTTTATCAGGGTGAAACGCACTTTTGTCTTTGTTTGGGGTGGACTTTGGGTGGCTCTTTGTGGACAACCATGCAAAAGGAGCCAAAATGCACCCGAAAAAACTCTCGATTCCGTCCTTCAGACCCACCGTCTATCAGGACTTTTTCACCCCAGAAAACGCAGCGCTCGACATTGCCGCCGCAGTCACCGGATCGGCCTCGCTTCTGTCGCGCAACATCTGGCGCAAGCGCCTTGAAATCCTTGGCGAAGAAGCCTTCCGCAATGAGCTGTTTCTCTTCTGGAGCGACCTCCGCGCAGGTGAGGAAGTGCGCCGCCGTGAACGCGTGTTCACCGCCCGGTTGAACAAGGCTATCGCCGCCAAAGCGGAATTATAATGCGGAGCGCCGACCATGAGCATTTCAATCCTCCGCAAGCCGTCCAATGGGCGGCACATCGTCCCTCTTTGGTTCAAGGACATCCTTCACGCAATCATCTATTCCGATTGCGTACAGGCATACACGGCGATTCACGCGATAGCCCTGTTTTTAGGGGCTGAAACGCATGACAGGCGCATACTCGCGCTTCATGCACACGGACTGAACCATACGCAGATTGCCGCCCGTCTCAAGATATCTCGGTACAGCATAATCAGAGCGATGAACCGATTATTGAAACTGGCCGACAGCGACACACTTCAGCGGATGCAAACGTCACCGATGGCCGCAGACATCCTCGACAGATTTCTTGCAAGAAACTACTCGCACAGCGAAAACATCCATACTGCCATCGCGTTTCTATGGGGCTTGTCATGCACAGAACTCGGAGTGCTTTCGGCACTGCTTCGGGGCCTTACGGAAAGCGAAGCGATTGAACATGCATGCGTCAGCAAATCACGGTATCACACGGTCAAAAAACGACTGCTTGAATTGCTCGATTTGGGGCGGAAATCCGCATCTAAAAAAGCTGCAAAAAAATCCTCCTGGTCATTGCGCGAAATAGACCGATATGATATTATTTGCGGCGTGAACGGAAATGTGTACTTTTCCGTTCACTTCGAGGGTTTTATCTTGTATAATTCGCGCTATTTTCCGCCATTATTGGCGGTTATGTTTTCACCGAAACACCC
>JAFXEA010000306.1 GCA_017521065.1 Kiritimatiellia bacterium
ATTCCCGAATCACCGCGCAACGCAAGATTGTAGAACTCCTCAAGAAGCATAAAAGAGGATTGCATAGTGCTATCTTCGGGCAGAAATGCCGTGTGGTGAATGCTGACGGCAAACCTTGGCCTGCGTGGCGACAAGCACGAATAGGCGACATTTTCCAAGAACGATCCGAAAGAGGCGGCACGGCTGACGAACTGCTTTCCGTCACAATAAACAACGGGGTTAAACGACAGGCCGACACAGACAAGAAGGACAGTTCCAGCGAAGATAAAAGCAATTACAAGAAAGTGCTTCCGGGCGACATCGTGTACAACACCATGCGTATGTGGCAAGGCGCAAGCGGTGTCTCGCCCTGGGCTGGAATTGTCAGTCCGGCATATACGGTAATATACCCGCACGGCCGACAGAACACGATATTCTGGGCTTATGCGTTCAAGTACTGGCGGCTCATTCAAGAGTTTCAGAAGTTCTCGCAAGGCTTGACCTCGGACACATGGAATCTGAAATATCCCCAGTTGTCTGACATACGCGTGTATGAGCCGTCGATGGACGAACAAGAGGCGATTGTTGACATTCTTTCCATGCTTGACGAGCGGGTTTCGGCAGCCGAGCAAGAATTGAACAAGATGCGCAATCTGAAGTCTGGACTTCTCCAACAGTTGTTCGTTTGAATCATGCAAATAACTGTTGGAGTAATCCGCGTTTCATCTTTTCAAGATGCGCCAGCACTTTGTTTGCAGAAGACCAACGGGCATCTATAGCGTTGAGACCGTCAGCGATTCGCTCTTGAACTGCAATAGGCGGCAGGAGTACCGGAATGCCAAAAAGCAGATCGTCAGTCATGTTGACACGGTCATGCCGTGCACCCTGGGAGCCGTTGTCATACACATAACGATGCCAAGCCGTACTTCGGAAATACCATGCGAGGTAATCAGGGTTGGCTTTTCCCTTCGGGACGAGGCATGTGTAAAGTGGCGATATTATCCCATCCTCTGTACCCGAGTATCTGTTGAATGGTCCGAATGGGGCGGTCGTGGACTTGCGGGGGTTGTACACGAAATCCCCTGTACGGATGACATAGTAACCGTCCGTATTTCCATCCACGGCGATGCTCTTGTCGAAAAAGTCTCTTTGCGGTATCAACCCGAATTCTGCGGAGTTCGTGATGACGTTCTTGACTTTCCCGTCCCTATTCCGGCGCGCAACTTTCGAGAAGAGGTCGCGGAGTTCAACGATATCCCATTTCTCGGCATCTTTGCCCATATCCAGACGCCGCCCGAAAATCTGTTCAATGACTCCTCTTTTATGCTTCTTGAGGAGTTCTACGAGTTTGCGCTGGGCGTCAATCCGATTGCTCACAAGAAGCAGCAAATCGGCGATTCGGTGTTGCTCGGCCATCTCCGGGAAATGAAGGTAAATCTGGGACAACGCCTCTTGGCCGATATTGTAATGCTGTGCGCCCGCACCTACCCGTATGACCTTGCGTCGCGCTTCGTTGCTGTACAACAAACACTTGAAGAAGTACGGGTTGTACTCACCTATCTTTTTGCCGCGAATTACAAAGCCTCCAAATGTCGCCGTCCGATTGTCGAGATACACATTAGCACGGCCAATATCTTCTACGGTCTCGGAACTGCGCTGGAAAACCATGTCGCCATTTTCGACAGAGTACCTCTCCAATGTCGCATCGTCGACATCCACGCTCCCCACGATATTGTCATAGGTCACATAGTCGTTCTGGATGATGTCAGAGACCGAGACGAACTTGACCCCTCTGCCGTACTTCTCCGCTGGAGCGTTTACGCCGTTCTGGAATCGCAGGAGCCGAGACAATGGGGTCGTTTCCCAAGGAGTAGTAAAGTGCGGGAAGCGTAATTTCGGTACGCATGAAGTGTCCCCAAGATGACTTCTAAAGGATAGATTTCAGTAGGCATAGCGGCACGCAAGGTGCGTGTCTGTGATTGCCTAAACACAAAAAGAAAGGTCAAACAAATGACAGCCAATACACAGTTCAAGACCCTTGTGCGCGAATGGCTCAAGGCCAAGAAGCCAATGGTCGCCCCATCCACCCACGCCGCATTCACGCTGATTGCGGAAAACCACCTCGTGCCGCAGTTCGGCGGCATGAAGATCGCCTCAATCTCCGAGGCGGATGTTCAGTCGTACATCCTCAACCTCCATGAGGGCGGAAGGCTCGACGGCAAGGGAGGTGTCGGCGTAAAGACGATCCACGACATCATCCTCGTGTTTCGCCTTGCGATGGAACACGCCTACAAGCTCCGCATCATCCCGCTCCTCAACTGGTCGCTCATCGAATACCCGAAGCCGGACACGCCCCATCAGGTGTCCGCGCTCTCGCAGGATCAGGAGCGCGAACTGATCCAGCGGCTCTATCTCGTCATGAACCGCCGTTCGGCCGGAATTCTGCTTGCGCTCTTCACCGGCCTCCGTATCGGGGAACTCTGCGCACTCCAGATGAAGGACATTGATCTAACTGCAAAGACGCTAACCGTTGGCAAGACCATCCAACGCATCTACGACGCGAAAAGCGGAAAGACTCGTCTGCACATCGGCCCGCCCAAGACGGCCACCTCGGAGCGCACGATCCCGCTTCCGTCAATGCTGGCCATTCCGCTCGGCAAGTTCATCACGGACAATCCCGATCATTATTTTCTTACGGGGAAGGGCAAGCCCACAGAGCCGCGCACCTATCGGCAGTTCTTCGCACGGTTCCTGAAGAAGCACGGTCTGGCGAAGATGCGCTTCCACGAAGTTCGGCACACATTCGCCGTCCGAGCGATGGAGATCCCCGAATTCGACATCAAGTCGCTTTCGGAAATCCTCGGCCACAAGAACGTGTCCTTTACCCTCAACGTCTATGGTCGCGCAAACCTCCAGCAGAAGACCCGTTGCATGAACCTCCTGAACGACTTGCTGTAGTTGGCGTAGGCTTACTTGGATTCGTCGCACCGCTTTCTGGCGAGACGCGGATTTGGTATAATATTAGGGATTTTCTACGCCCCCAAAAGTGGTCACAAGGAGACTTCGGAATGGATATCGCCATGCCTACGCGGATGATGCGCCTATGGACGGCGAGAACACGAATTGCGTGTTTTCTCGCCGTGGTAATGCCTTTTGCCGTGTTTGCCCGGACGCTACTCGTGCCGACACAGCCTGTGTCGCCGTATGCGGACACGGAAGTCAGCACGAACTGTGTGTTGCACAGGAGCCGGATCGACGCGCGCACCTTTGATGTGCATTTCCAGTTCGAGGGGACGCCGACGAACAACCTCGAGGTCGCCTTTGGGCGGGACTCAAACACGAACGGCGTTCTCGACGTCCAGGAGATCGACACGGCCTATGGCTGGCGCGGGGGGCGCTATTTCATTGAGAACGTCCGAGCGTGGGAGCGGATCGAAACGGTAGCCGCCACAAA
>JAFXEA010000307.1 GCA_017521065.1 Kiritimatiellia bacterium
GAAAGCCCGCTTGAGCACAGCCTCGTCCATGCCCTTGCCGTCGTCGCGGATGTCAACGGATATGCGTCCGCCCACCTCCGCAACAGAGACTTCAACATTCGCCGCCCCGGCTTCAATGGAGTTCTGGGCGGTATCAGCAATCACATCAGCCAAAGTCGCGTGCATTCCATCACCTTTCGCAGGGAGGAAGTTCCGAAAGCGCAAGGGCTGCGGCATACTGCGACATCTGCGTCACGACAATGGCAACCTCTTCTCGCTTCGCCGCCTCAGCCATGTCAGGCGGGACCGGACGGCCATGACATATCACTATCACCCTGATTCCCGCCAGCGTGCATACCGCAATCGTATTAAGGTGATTCTGCACGGTAATCAGAACCGAATCATCGCCGGCATGCCCCATGACATCGGAAAGAAGATCACCCACATAGGCGCAGGAAACCTCCACACCCGGCACGGACACCTCGACAGAACCGGAAACCTTTGCCGCAATATCTTCAAGCGTCATATCACACCTCAGAACCAGATCAAAGTGACTGCAGATACTATCGCCGCGGAATATGCGGCCGAAACGACATCATCAAACAGCACACCGTGCGCATTGTGTATGTTGCGGTCGATGTAACGCGCCCCAGGAAGCTTCACCGCATCAAGGATCCTGAACACGACAAACGCCGCAAGAAGCTGCCACCAATAGGTGAAATCAACGGCGAACACGGGAACGCAAAGATATCCGACGATCTCATCCAGCACAAAGTTCTTCGGGTCTGGATCGTTCCAGTACTTCTGCGCCCACGGGGTGAGAATGTAGTGGAGCGCCGAAAATATGACTGCGCCCGTAAGACACCATATGCGGATGTCGAGCGCCTGCCATCCGCGCTGAAAGGCAAACGCATGCCACGCCAAGCCCACGAGCGCGCCGAAACTTCCCGGCACGAACGGACCAAGACCGAGAAAGAATCCGCTTCCGAGGAAAACCCTTATGCCGTCTTTTATCTTCATGCGCCTCTCCTTTCAGAATCCGTTCGCACGGCCTCAATCCTCCACCGAAAGAAGGTCAAGGTCAAGTTCTCCCTCAAACACGACACGTACAGGGCCTGTCAGCGTGAAACCCGTCCCCTGCGACTGGCGGTAGTCGCCGTCTATAACAAGATCGTAGCCTTGCGAAGAACGCACATGCATCGGCAACGACATCCCGTGCGCCTCGACACCGGCGACAGCCGTTGCGACGGCGCCTGTTCCGCATGCGCCGGACTCCGCTTCGACCCCACGTTCGTACGTGCGGATTATGGCCTTCGACGGAGGGATGTACTGGACAAAATCCACATTCGTTCCGTTCGGGGCAAACTCCGGGGAAAGCCTCAGCGCACGACCGGCCTTCTCGACATCCACCTTTGTGACGTTAGATACGGGAACGATAAAATGCGGAACACCTACAACAAGATAGTCGCCGGTAACCGACATTTCCCCATCTTCTCCACACACAGCCGAACAATCGTACCTACGTCCCTTCGGTTCAGGCATCCAAACCCGCACAAGACCTTCATCGACAATCTCCGCATCGACAAGGCCTGCCCCCGTCTCGAATGTCATGCAGTTGGATTTCACCGCGCCTATGCGCTTTGCGAACGCAGCCACACACCGTGATCCGTTTCCGCAGAGATCGGCTTCCGTTCCGTCCGGATTGTAGAACGTCATGCGGAAGTCCGCCTTCTCGGACTTCCGGACAAGGATGACCCCCTCACACCCAATCCCTGTATGGTCAGCCGCCATTGCGGCAATAAGGCTTCCGCGCTCGGGAAACGTCTCGTCCCGGTCGTCTATCAGCACGAAGTCGTTTCCGGCTCCATGCATCTTGGTGAAGTGTATCTTCTTCATTGCTGACCTCCGAATATCGACCAGAACGCGGATGTGGAGATATCGGGTGTATCCGGAGTATCATTGCCGCCCGTCAGCTTTACGAGATCCGCAAGGATATTCAACGCCTCCGTAAGAACCACATCGTCTTTCTTCTTATCCTTGTCCTTGTTTGACGCAAACTCGTCACCTGCGAACTCCTCGTCCCCGAACTCCGCAGCATCCTCGGCCTTGCGCATCTCACGTTCTTCGCGCATCTGCGCAAGACGCTTGTTGCGCTCAAGGGAAACCGTCTTGGACTCTGAATTCTCGCGGAAGAGCTTCACGAGCTTCATGTGAGCGGCATATTTCGGATTTGACTTCAACCGCTCTGCAGAAATGGCCTTAAGCGCACCGACATAGCCGTTGAGATTCCACACCTGCGGATGCGGCGCACCGCCGACACGCGTCCACGGAAGCGCATTCGGCAGCTTGTTCTCGCCAATGTCCAACTCCTCAAGGAAGCTCGGGAGGTTGATGTCGGCCTCAACGCCTTTGACCTGCGTGGAACTGCCGTTTATCCGGTAGAAGCGGGATGTCGTAACCTTGACGGAACCGTACTTCTCCGGTCCGATACGGGATATGACCTCCTGCACCGTACCTTTCCCGTGCGTGGAATGATCCCCTATGACAAGAGCGCGTCCGGTATCCTTGAGAACGCCAGCGACAATCTCTGACGCAGACGCGGATGCACGGTCTGTAAGCACAATCAAGGGTTTGCGGTAGGCAAAGCAAGGCTGGTCGCCGAACACAGGCAGAGCCTGAAGCCCTCGCGGATCGCGGATAAGCACCACAGGAAGCGGATTGCCGCGGTAGGACGGCCAAAGGAAGAGCTGCGCAAGAAATACCGCCTCCGGAAGCGCACCGCCACCATTGCCGCGAAGATCGAGGATCATGCCGTCCGAATTGATGGCATTGAAGTGCGCCACATGCTTCGCCACGTCAAACGAGCAGGAACGGAAGGAAGGATCGTCTGGCTGCTTGTCGAACGTACGGTAGAAGCCAGGCAGTTTCACGTATCCGAACCTGTTGGTAACGCCGTTCATTACGACCTTCTCCACGCGCCCTGTCGCCGCCTGCTCCTCGAGCTTGATTTCATCGCGGATGATTGCGACGCGCTTGCGCGTCGCTCCTGACGGATCGCTGCGCGGGATGACCTCAAGCACGACCTTGGATCCCTTCGGACCGCGTATCTTCTTGATCGACTTGCGCATCGGCTTGTACATGACATCCTCGATGGGGCCGTCGCCCTGCCCTACGCCGACAATCTTGTCGCCGCGCTTGATGCGCTTGTCGCGATCCATCGGTCCCCCCTTCATGACCTCCACAATCTTGAGGGCGCCGTCATCCATCGAAAGCACCGCTCCCACTCCGCACAGGGAAAGCGACATGTCCATGTCGAAATCCTCCTTGCGGGTTGGGGTCATGTAGTCCGAGTGGGGATCGTACGCCTGGCAAACAGCGCTCATGTACCGCTGGAACACGGTCTCCTCGTCAGGCTCGGTGAGCACCTGCACATACTGGCGGTAACGCTTGAGAAGATTGTCCTTAGGCGTCAGCTCTGGCTCCTTGAAATCGTCCTCATCATCCTTCTTCTCGTCCTTCTTGTCCTTTTCCTTGGTTCCCTTCTTCGCCTTTTCAGCCTCCTCCCTGTCCGCCTCTTCCTTGTCGAGCTGACGGTTCAACACGATGGAAAGCATCTCGTTCTTGATGCGCTTGCGCCAAAGCTCATCCTGCTCTTCGACGGTTGCGGGCCATTCGGCATCCTTACGCTTCCAGGTATAGTCCTCGTCAACGGAGAAATCGAACTCGGCCGTGAGCAAAAGATTTGTGACGTAGTTCACCCGATCTGCTATGCGCTTGATGAACACCTTGTGCATGTCATAAACAAACGACACGTCACCTCGTGCGATTGCGTCGTCTATCCCCTTTTCCATGGACGCAAACCTGTCGATATCGGACTTCAGAAACACCATTCGGCTGTAGTCGTAGTTTGCGACAAGATTCGTCCATGCCCGCTGGCTCATCTCGTCATCGAAACGGCGGCGAAGCACATGCTTCTTCTCGAGCCTCTTGACCACCTCCTGCGCCACCTTCCCATAGTACGGCTGCGGAGCCAACTCCGACTGATGATTCGTCTGCGCAACGGCAGAGGCCGCCACGGCGGCGAACAACGACAAAACAAAACTTTTTACGTATGCTTTCATTTTCTGTCTATCTCATTTTCTGGTCTCGAGCAGCTGAACAAGCCTTGCAAGCTCGTTTGGCGGCAGAATGTCCGGCTGAGACGTAAACCATTCGTTTATTGCACTTGAATTAAGTATCTTAACCGGTCCACACGACATTGCGTCGGCGGCGAAAGTATCAGAGGCAAAGCAGACGACCGGAGCGACCGTCACATCAAAGCCGACCTTTCTGATTGCGGTCCGAACCTTGTCGGCCTCCCGCTGAGCCTGTGCCACCGGATCCCTGGACGGCAGGGTGCCGTTCACAAGAACATGCCCTTCGACAACCTCGACGGTTCCGCGCCAGCTCTTGGTCTCCACCGAAAACACCCCGGCGGGGCCAACAACGACATGGTCAATATGGTCGCCACCAGCCTCGAAATCGTTGAACACGTGGTACGTGTCCGGAAGCGATGCAAGGACGCCAGCGACACGTTCCTCTCCTCGTGCGCCACGGAAGAAACTCTCGACGCGGCGAAGCCCCTTCTTCCAGTACGTCAGAACCGAAATTAACGATGTAACGAAGAGGAGACCGAACAGCCATGTACGAGAACCGATGACCAGTGAAGCGAGAAAGGCTCCAAGCATCACAAATGAAAGAAACAGCGGCCAAAGGGAAAGAACCGTTCCCCGCACCCGGGCCCACTCGCCCGCACCTCCATGCTGTTTTGCCATAACCTACCCCGACTCCTTACTTTTCCGCCAACCTCTGCCGTATCGCCGAAGCCACGGACTGCGCATCAAAACCATGCTCCCGTTCAAGTTCATCCACCGAGCCGTGACAGACGGCTGCATCCGGCCAACCGAACTTCATGTCAGCTCCAACGCCTTCGCCAAAACCTCCACAAACCACACCGTTCTCAAGCGACACCAAAAGCGCATTCCCGGACCTCTGGACATCTGACGGCTTCACGTCCATTACAGGAACGACCTCTGCGGCAATTCCATCTGAAGCTAGCAGTTCCTTGACCTTCAATGCCTTCTGCACCTGATCGCCAACCGCAAGCATACGGACTTTGCAAGGCTTCTCCGAAATGGATCCTTCAACATCCCTACGCGACGGCGCAACGCCTCGCGGATAGCGAATCGCAACCGGCGAGGACGCGGACAGAGCGGAAACAAGCGATTCTTTAAGCCCCTCTGCGCTTGTCGGCGCAAGAACCTTCATCCCCGTCAGAGGCTTCAACAGAGCAATGTCGTACATACCGTGATGGGTAAACCCGTCCGCACCGACACATCCTGCCCGATCAACCGCGAACACGACAGGCAGTTTCTGCAGGCACACGTCATGCTGTATCTGTCCGATCGAACGCTGAAGGAACGTCGAATAGATTGCGACGACAGGCTTCATACCGGATTTCGCCAACCCAGCCGCAAACGTAACCGCCATCTCTTCGCAAATTCCGACATCAAAGAAGCGTTCCGGAAATTCCTTTGCGAACTCCGCAAGCCCCGTACCATCCTTCATCGCCGCCACGACCGCGCACACCTTGTCGTCCTTCCGGGCGGCATCTATCAAAGCGTCGCCGAACACATCGCTCCAGGTTTTCGGCGAGGCCTCAGCATCGACCTTAGAAGTCTCTCCGGCCAAAGCCGAACCAATATCGAATGGGCCAACGCCATGCCAGGCTGTTGGGTTGCGTTCTGCAGGGGCGAACCCCTTGCCTTTCGTGGTTACGACATGGATCAGGACGGGGCGCTTATCCTCCTTCGCCACCATCAAGGCGGAAGACAGGGCCTTGAGGTCATGTCCATCGACCGGTCCCACATACCGAAGGCCAAGCGTCTCGAACAGGGAGTTCTTGAGCCAGAACGACTTTACGACCTGCTCAATGTGATGGTAAAGGGAACGCAGGAACGTAAGGCGCATCCTGTGCCCCATGCGTTCCGCCACCGCCTTCACGCGGTTGTAGCGGACGCTGGAAAGGATTCTGCCGAGCATACGTGCAATGCCGCCGACGTTCTTCGATATTGCCATCGCATTGTCGTTTACGATCACGACGAGACGATCCGTCAGCGAAGCGCAGTTGTTCAAAGCCTCAAGAGATTCGCCGTTGGTGAGGGATGCATCCCCGATCACCGCC
>JAFXEA010000308.1 GCA_017521065.1 Kiritimatiellia bacterium
CACACGATAAAGCCGATGGCAACGAGAATCTCAAACGGAGCCATTGCTATCTCAGAAAGTATGACTGAAAGGATGGTTTGTATCTGATGCGGATCGGATGAGATGCGCGTCATCAGCTTACCCACATCGACACGTCCAAAGAACTGAAGCCCTTGCTTCTGCACATGTTCAAGAAGCTCCTGACGGATATCCGCCACCGCATGGGCTCCCGACCAGCTGAGACAGTAGTGGTTGAGGTACTGGAGCGCGAGTCTCGCCAAAGCCACCAGCGGCACCACTACACATACTATGAGAAGCAGAGCCCCTCCCATGCCGCCTTTTTCATCCTGGAGTTTTATGCCGAGTTTTGAAGCCATTTTCTCGACCTTCGGATACCACCCGGGAAGTTTGGAGTTTTTGGCTATCTGTTTCTCAAATGCGTTTTTGGGCTTGGCGGACTTACCGTCGCGGGAAACGGTCGACGTCTGTATGCGTTCGCCAGCTCTCCCTTCGCTGGACTCCATCGCCGACACCGCGCTGTCATGGCCTTCCACATGCTGCAGAGTCGGCTGGACAATCTGAAAGAACGGTACGAGAGTACCGGCGGTAAGCATGCCGCACAGGACACCGACAAAAAGACGGAACTTGTATTTGCGGGCATACTTCCATATCCGTGCGTAAGCCTCGCGCACAGTATAGTTCCGGTCGAAAAATTCCTTCTGGTACGCTATCTTATGGTTTTTTGCCATGGTTTCAAACTGCACCTTAGATTTATCACACGACTTTATAAATTCAGCCTTATCCGCCGCTTCAGGTCGCTGCCGGGAACGACCCCGAAGCGACCTCGGAGACGTACTCTGAAAACGCCCGTTTCACTTCGTCTGCAAGGTTTGCGTACTTCTTTACGAACGACGGAACATGACCTTCATTGAGACCAAGAAGATCGTGCATGACAAGCCATTGCGCGTCACAGACAGGTCCAGCCCCGATTCCCACCGTGGGAATCTTAAGAGCGGCGGTGATTTCAGCCGCAAGTTCCGCCGGAACGCATTCAAGCGTGACAGCAAAAGCCCCCGCCTCCTCCACAGCCCTGGCATCCGCAAGCACACGAGCCGCCGCCTCACGCGTCTTGCCCTGCATCTTGAAGCCGCCATAGGAGTTCACTCTCTGCGGCATCATCCCGACATGCGCCAAAACGGGAATGCCTGCCGTCGTCATGCGACGGATAAGACCACACACCGAAGCGCCGCCTTCAAGCTTCACGGCGTCAGCCCCCGCCTTCAGGCATGCGACTGCATTGGACATTGCGAGATCATCCCCGCACTGATAGCTTCCGAACGGCATATCCGCCACAACCAGCGCGTTTTTCGCAGCCCTTGCAACTGCGGCAACCGCCGAAAGGGTTTCTTCCATCTTAACAGGCAACGTGGTCTCGTATCCGAGCATGGTCATGCCCATGGAATCGCCAACAAGAAGACACGGCACGCCCGCCTCATCCGCAAGCCTTGCAAAGCATGCGTCATAAGCCGTGCAGCATCCAAGTTTCTGTATGCCTTTTGCGGCTTTGAAAGCCGCTACCGTCCACTTTTTCATAATGCCTTGAAGTATATCATATTTCCCAGCACCAAATACCTCAACAAGCCCAAAATTCCAAACATGCTCTACAATGTCCCTTCATGGTTGTATCCCTCTTTCATCTTCCATCCCCTATTGAGACGGAATTCTCTTATTTGCTGCATTATAATGAAACTCCAGCTCCGCCCAACCGCCGCCATCACCATAGGTGTTGTTTGCTGGCCCTGGATCTGCAATCAGGTAAAGATCTACCGACAGGCCTGCCCAACGGGAAATGTCGGCGGAGATATCGTGCCATTTGCGATCCTTTACCGTCATCTCCGATACGACATCAAGTTTGCCGCCTTTGGTTTTCACAGCAACCTTGAACAGTATTCCATCTCCCGGGTCTGACCATCTGAGCTTGGCAATCTTGGCGGAGAACGTCAAACCGCCCTTCGGAATCTTAATGCGGTAGGCGGCGAACACATATCCCGTGCCGCCCTTCTTGAACGGCGGATGAAACATCAACGCACGGCGCGAAACATTTTCGTTATCCATGCGGCTCCAATAGAAATTAGCGCCTCGCTCTTTATCGATATCCTGCTCGTCGACCGTCCCTCGTAGTACCATGCCAGACCGCCAAAGATACGGCATCGGCATTTTCTGTCTTTTCCCTTCGGATGAAGTCGGCATCTTGGCATCCTGCGAAACACATGCCGCCTTCATGCAATCTTTAACAGAGGGCGCAACCCAGCTCTCTGGAATCGCAACTCGATACGAATAGCATTCCTTGAGAGGTTTGATGTGAGTTCGCCCCTGTCCATCTATCGAGAACGCTACATCCCCCATTTCCTTCATATCCACGTCGGAAAGACCAACCACACGCTTCGCGGCGTACGGCAAAACTATCGCTGACGCACGCAACGCAATAACCTCTTCTGTCCCGCCCTGTTCCTTCAGCCGGATCAGTTCACCATCTGTGCCTCCGCATATGGTATCGACCCATTTTCCCTCCCTTGCGCACACATACACATATTCAGGCGAGGATGCATATGCGATACGTTGTCCATCTTTCGATGCATTTACAACGCACACATCCTTCGACATTCCGCAGAAACCATACGGCGGCAACTGAATTTTTTCGTTACCATAATTAACTTCCATCCAATCTCCATCACGGCTTCCATTGACGAATGTCACTGTTCCATCCGAGTAGCGTGTGGCAATCTGCGAACGGCGGTAAACACCTGAATGAACTGCTTCAGATGTCTCATGCAGCGTTCCTTCGTCATCAGAGTAACGGATCGAAGCGGCGTCAGCCTGTGTATATCTTGCAGCCAAGGCCTGAAGCATAAAATAGGAATAAACGGTATTGCGATGGAGCAGGAAAGGAGGATGTCCAAAGGCGACTGTGCAGGCGACAAACGGATCGGTGTACGACTCCCAAAGTGGACCATATATGTTTTTCATGCCGTAGAACATATATGGGGCTCCAACGCCAAAATTGCAACACAGCGGATGCAGACGGCGAAGGTCGAAATCCACAAGCCAAGGGTTTTTCGGCAGATCGTAGCTTTGATCCTGCGCATAGTTTCCGTCCGTCAATCCGCAGTACATCCAATGGCAGCCGCCCTCAGAATATACCGGTCCTCCCCAGCATCGCTTCTGGATAAGCATGATCTCGCCATACGCATAGAATGTCTGCGCGAAAGTCCCTGCCCCGGGAGCACGCCAGTCGTAATCAGCACGGCTCCACGGAGTGACAGCCGTGTGCACATCGCAATATGCTGTATTGAACTGGAATTTACCCTGAATTATCGGAGTAAGCTTTTCGCACATTTCAACCCCGAAAAGCGGCTTCGGCGAATAGCACCTCGCCCAACTCTCACGGTAAGAGCCATCGCTTTGGCGCAAAACGTTGTCTGCGCTCCAGTGGGCATTTACCGGAGCTAGATCCGTGAAGTTGTTGTACGGACCATAACGAAATCCAAGTTTGTCGATCATGTGACGGGCATAGTCATATTGCCCTTTGTCGCCTCCCTTGAGCGGAGCTGGATCGGTCCTAAACGTAAAGCTCTCATCTCCGTCACGCCAACCGCTTTCGTGGTCATTCACCACTACATGACGAATCCCCATCCGTCTGAGCTTGCGCCAATATTCACAGTCCTTCTCACGCTTGCCGGCTCCGTAGGCGCGCCAGGCTGACGTTCCTGTGATGTGTTTCCACTGTGAAACAGGATTGGGAATCACAGGAAGCGTAGATGTAAAGTTCGTGGATACAGTCCATACGAAACGCTCATAGACATCGTTACGTTTCCCATCGGTGCGAGTCCTGTAAGCAACGCCTCCGTTAGCCGGAATTACAC
>JAFXEA010000309.1 GCA_017521065.1 Kiritimatiellia bacterium
GATTTCCGTATGGCACGGTGTGAAAGGCAAGGCCTGGTTCGATAATGCCAAGGTTGAGGAGTTTGTGCCACCGCTGGTGGAGAGTCTTCATTCGTCGGCATACAGGGATTGCGCGTGGTCGGGGAAGGTTATGTTTGCTGCCGCGCTCACTATTCCGCCTGAGACGTTGCAAGGGGCAAAGGCGGTATTCTCTTTTGCTTCCAAGGAAGGAAGACGAATTTCAGTTTCTGCAGATTCGCTGGATGGCTCTACGGCAAAGGTCAGCCTTGACGTTGCTGCGTTTGCGATGGGTGTTCAGACAGTGGATTTTGTCCTGTTCAATGCCTCCGGCAAGGAACTTGGCAGGGCGGAACTTAAGTTTGAACGTTTGGCGGCGCGGCCAAAGGATTGGCATGCATGGATCGATGAGAATCGTGTGATGCGTGTTCAGGGAGAACGTTTTTTCCCAATAGGAGTTTACTACAGTGCAAAGAAAGTCGAGGAAGGGCTGAAAATATTTTCCGATGCGGATGTTCCGATAAACACATTTCACTGCTACGGAGTTCCTTCGTTGGCAGGGCTGGATGCCTGCCTTTCCAATGGTGTGCGTGTGATTCCTGGCGTGAACAATGTGTATGCCGGTTCGCGCGCCGGCGTTAAGAAAGGGGTTTTCACGATCGAGGACCAACGAAAGTATGTGAGAGAGCGAGTCATTCCGGTCAAGGATCATCCGGCAATCATCGGTTGGTATCTGAATGATGAACCTCGGCCGATTCTTGCCGAAAAGATGGCGGATCAGCAGAGATTCTTCGCCCAGATGGATCCAACCCGTCCTACATGCTCCACATTTGACCATCCTGAATATGTACGTGGATTCATGAAAGGTTTTGACATTCTCGATATTGATCCGTATCCTGTTGGACGTTGGCCGATCCGCACTGTGCTCGACTGGAGTGAATCCATGCGTTCCGGAGCGCTTTCCGTGAAGCCCTTGTGGCTTACGCCTCAGGCGTTCAGCTGGAAATGGTTCCGTATGGGCAGAAGCATGCCTGATGCACGTATGCCTACGCGTGAGGAGTTGGGGGCTATGGTGTGGCAAGGGGTTGTTGCAGGTGCGACAGGCGTGAACTTCTACGGTCCAGGGCACTTTCTCAATGAAAAGAACGCTTCGACAGCCAAGGAAAACTTTGCGATTCTCAGTCATATAGTGAAGGAATTGCGCAGGGTTGCTCCCGCCATTGTTTCGCCTGAGACGCCAGTGCGCATTGATGGGGTGCCGTCTCCTCTTCGTACCAGGGCCTGGAGACTTGGAAGCGACAGTTATGTGCTGGTGGTCAATCCCGAACCGAAGCCGGTCAAGGCGAAGCTGAAACTATCCGAATGTTTTGTAAAGTCCAATGTTGAAGCAGGTGCCGGATTGAAGCTTGCTGGCGGCAATGTGCTAGAGGTGGATTTTGCGCCGATCGGCTATGGTGTGCTGCGGCTCGGCAGATAGATACTTTGATTTGGCGCTTTGATCTGAAAAGGAAAGCTGGTGCGTATGAAGATCGGCAGAAGGGCGTTTCTGGCATCGTCAGGGGCGTTTGTGGCATTGAGGGCGCGTGGAGCGGAAAAGCCGCTTTGGACCGCGGGCATCGTCACGGATACGCACGTGAAGCGCACTCGCGAAAGCTGTGATCGAGTGAGGATGGCATGCGATCTGTTTGCGAGGAAGGGTGTCGATCTTGTCATCAACTGCGGAGATATCGCCGACCTCTACTATCCAGAAGCTTATCCTATCCTTAAGGAGATTACCGATAGCGCATTCCCGGTGAAGCCTCCGAAGAAGATTTGGGTGTACGCAAACCATGACTGGTGCGGACGCAAGGACGAACCATGGGAAAAGGTGTTTGCCGATGTGAAGCGTCTTCTCGGCGGAACGCACGGGTTCTACGACCTGATAGACATGAAGGGTTTCCCGCTTCTGGTGTTTCCGCAGTTTCTGGATTTCGCCCGGGCCGAGAAGATGATCCGGGATGTCTGCGCCGATCCCAGATACGACGGTAAGCCTATTATCCTTTTTGATCATGTGCCGCCGTACAACACGACGGACAATTCGATGAGGTGGGGCGACGAGAACAGGTTGGCATTGTATTCAAAGTTCCCAAGACTGGTTGTGGTGTGTGGACACGCGCACAGCTCGCTGCGCAGCGAACAGAACATCTGGCAGGGGGCGTTCAGTGTGGTCGGCATGGGATGCCTTGCGGGATGGGCGGGACGCGCCGTCGGAAGACCGCCGGAAGGCGCTCCAAGTTTCGGCGCAGTGGTGTTGGAGGCTTTCAGCGACCGTCTGGTGTTCAGGAGGTTCAATGTGCGTACCGGCAGAGAGTATCGTGCGCACGCTCCGTGGACGATTCCATTCCCGTTCGATCCCGCTACCGCACCCTATCGCAGGGACCGTGCCGTTAAGAACGAACCAAAGCCCCGGTTTCCGCCGGACGCGAAGCTTGAACTGGAGGCGGAGACTCCTTTTTCCGCGCTTAAGCTCAAGTTTCCTGCGGCAGGCGGCGACGGCGGTACGTACATCTACCGCGTTGACGTCTGGGCGCAGAAGGGAAAGGCGGCAAGGATTGATCTGTTCGGGCAATTCCATCTTGATGTGTCCGAAAGGAATTCTATAGTCGTGCGCCAATTGGAGTCGGCCTATTTTGAGCCGGGTGAGAGGTATCGCCTGCGCGTAACTCCGTGCAACTGTTTCGGCGGTGAAGGGCGGCCGATTGAGGCGGACTTCACTGCGCCGCCCAAGTCTGAAGACGGATGGGATGTGGTGTTTGAGAGTTCCGATCCGATGAAAGAGTGTCCGTATTTCCTAGGCAAGGAGGGAGGCAAGCGACTCGAAGCCAAGGATGGATGGTATCAAATGGATAACAGGAATTTCAGGCTTGAGTTTCCGGAGGAATGTTGGCGCGGAACGGGAGAGTTCCGGTTTACGGTCGACATGGAGACGGAACAGGGGAACGGGCGCACATGGACAATCCTGCTGCGAAATCCTAAGCCGAGCCGGAACGCCAATGCCAGAATATTCACGCCCTCAGGAGTCTCCGGCAACTCCCGGTATGTAATTACGTTCAGGAAGACTGTTGCAAAGTTCAGATATTGTCTGCTTGTGCGTGAAGGAGACAAGGGTAGAATCCGGTTCAACCATGTAAAGATCGAGCGCCGGGCATAAGGCGCTATTAGGGATCCTGAGAAGAGTGGAACGATGTTGCTCTCGGTAATGCGTCACTGAACAGCGTGA
>JAFXEA010000310.1 GCA_017521065.1 Kiritimatiellia bacterium
ATGCTCTTGATCTTCGACGAATCCACCTTACCGCCTTTGTCAATGGTTGAAAGCATTTGAGCGGCCTTCTCGCGGACTGCGAAATACCTGGGGTCGGACAGCATCGCTTTCTTTATGGCACCCATCGTCTCTCGGTTGACAGCCTTTGCGGTCTTTGTACCGAAAAAGCTCGCAAAGGAATGTTTTGCGCTTGCCTTGCTCAGGGTCTGGCTTGCACTATCAAAGACCAAAGTCTGTTTTGCGGCAAGTCCGCGAAGAGTATCAACTGATATTGGCATTATATATTTCCTATCTCCGTCTAACCATCAATTGCCGTTTATTGTACCACATTACGTGTTATTACACCATTTTTGACGCCGCGTTCAGTTTTGAGTTGCCGATCGCCTTGACGATGTTTGATGAAGTGTTGAACGTCATATCGCGCCGGTTGATGAGCGTCTGCATGTCGATCATATCCTCCTGCGCCTGCTGAGTAAGTTGATCAAGCCTTTCCTTGATCGCATCCACAGCCTGCATCCGCTTCTCATACGAGGAAAGGTTGTCAGGCAGACCTGCCACACCCACTGTGTCGGAAAGATATGCCTTGGCGGTTGCCCAATCCGACAAGGTTTCATCCGCTATCTGCTGCATATAAACCGAAGCCCTGTCAAGCTGCTCCGTCCCGATGCTCATCATGTTCATCTTGTTGACGCTCTGCTCTTCAAGTGCACCTGCCGTGCGTATGCAAACAGCTGCGACAAGCTGGCTGAGTGTCAAATCACTGGCTGTCTCTGTGGAATACAGGTTGATCGCCTGACTTCCTTCAGGCGCATATCTGTTTACCGCAATCTGGTTTGATTCAATGGACATTTCCACCTCTCAACTGAACGTCGTTCCCTGCTTGTGCATACACCCAAGGGACGAAAAAGTTACACCTTCTTTTTATTTCTGCATATTTTACCACAAAAGGCACTTGAAAAAACACCATATTGTGAGAACGGGCATCCTTATCAACGGACGAGACGCTCGTTGTCCCAGTTAAGAGAAAGCAATCCTCTGAATATAGGAAGTTTTGCAACTGTCTCAAAAAAAAATACTCCATTACCGATTCATGAACGCCTGCCGCTTCCTGCCCTATCCCCTCATGAGAATTCTGTTCGGACAAAATCTCTACCGACGACTATCGAGCAAATGAGGGCAGCGGATATAGACGACGGTAAATGAGGGAACCTCCCTCAAAATCCACACCAAATCAAATAATCGGCTAAAATAAAGCAAAATTCGCACTCTTCCAAGAATCTGGGGTTCACCTCAAATTCTTGGAAGAATCAAATCAATCCACAGAATCTTCAATGAATGCGTATTTGTATCCGTGATCGTACATCCACTTCACAGCAACCAAAGTCTTTTCGCAGTAATCTGGCTGATATCCGAAGTAATGCCTGTAGAAATACTCTTCGTGCGTGGCATGGATATAGAACTCCGGCTCTCCATTACGCGCCATGGCCGCCTCGACATTCTTCAGTGAAAGAAGATTGAGACATGTCCCGCCCATCGAAAACGCCTTGAAGTTGACACCTGTATCCCTGTCGTGAACCCAATTGTAGGTCCCACGGGTTTTCTCGACCTCTTTCGCAAAAAGATGGTTGTACCCGCATGCAGAAACGCTTATGTCATCTCCGCCGCCGCCCCGCCAGTAGATGGCAGTCTCCGGTTTGCGGAAGTTTTCGATGCGCATCGCATGTCCGTACGGCAGAAGCGAACGGTTCCCGTTGTACTCCCAACGCTTCCCTCGCGACACCCATACCACCTTTGCACCGCAATCCTTGAGCGCAACGCACCCTTCTTTCGACATGGGCCCCCAATGCGGCGTAACGGCAAGCGCAAACATGTCAGGCCCGGCGAAACGCTCCACTTCACGAATCGTCATATCCCATGTGTACTTGACATCATCGTAGCTCGCATTGATCCAGGGATAATCCGGAAACTCGCGAAGCGAATGGAATCCGAAACGAAGCCAATCCTTCGCCGCCTGAAACTCATTCCTCCAAATATCCGGCATGTCCTTGAGCGAGAACTCCGAAGCGCGTGCTCCGTAGTAGAAATCGTCCGCATAGAAGACATTCAACTGCACCTTTAGTCCATACCTTTCGTGCGCCTCCTTCAGATGCCCCAGGAAACGGTGATCCCAGCATGATTTAGGTCTGGATTTCGCCAAATCCCTAAACACCCATATGACGTCGTCAATATAGAATGCCGCCCGTTTGCCGGGAATATTCTTTTTCCGACGGATCTCGAAATCGTTTATTGTAGGTCCAAGCTCCTTAAGTTTCGCAAGCGCCGCGCGTTTCGCATCCTGGACGGATGCCGATTCAGTCCTGAGCATCGCAACCTCCTGACGCCTCCCTGACGATGCACATCCACCAGCCAGCGCCGCAACGGTTCCGATCATAAAATCTCTTCTGTTCATTACTGTTTCTCCTTAATGTATTGACTACTTGAAAATACAATTGACTTCATTTAAAGCGAATTCGCAAACGCGGAGCTGTTCATGGGTAAGGAGGGCGAGTTCTGCAGGAAGATAGTCAAGAAGGCAGCCAATCTCTCCGCCAGCCTGATAAGCCTTAATCGCTTGCGCTATTTTCGGAGTACGCCCCGTAAAATCCTTCACACGAACGGTGACAACTGAATCTTCAATCGTCGGCTGATACTTCCGTTTCACATTGAAGACTGCATAAAACTCTCCATGTCCCTTCCCGGTACCCTTCGGACAATCGGGTTGCTCCGCAAGAAAATCTTTTCGCGCTCTGATTCCGACAAATTCTGCCACATAGATATGCCGGGTATCATTTGCGACCGAATAAAGCCAAGGTTCTTTTACCTTCTCCCACTCACCCTGATTCGTTTTCGCTTCCTCCGCCAAAAGCGGATAATTGTACAGATGCCGCTTATCAATCCACTTCAACTGATCAGGCTCGCGCTTGTATGAGCCAACAAGGACGCACCGTTGCGCCATCTTTGGACTATTTGAAACATTCTCGGATTTTTTGTTCATCCTATTCGTTACCGTACTCGCTCTGAAATTCCATGTGGGTATTATATCAAATTGCATGGGTTAATGCGCTGTTCGTCGAGAGTTCAGCATCATAACCAGAATTTTTGTCTTCGCAACGTAACGTCCTTCGCCAAAGTAGATGCGACTGCTGTGGTCGCATCTACTTCTTCCTGAAGGATTTTATGGTTCATGAACGTTTACCGCTTCCTGAATCATCCCCCTCATGAGAATTCTGTTCGGATTAATTCTCTCGCTTCAAATGCCCTAAACAAAAATGAGAATTCAATTCGGAATGTTCTCATCATGTCATGAGATTACGGTATGGACGAAACCTCAACTGGCGACCAACGCTTGCACTTGCAAAACCACCATACTGGAAGAACGGG
>JAFXEA010000311.1 GCA_017521065.1 Kiritimatiellia bacterium
TACCCTTGCGCTGATATCCGTTTTCATGATCATACCGCGTAGTGCAATAATTGGCGGACGGCACCTGAACCGCGGTAAACGCCCCCTGCCAGAGACTGTATTCATCCGTAACGTTGCGATGCGCATGGCCGCAAAGAGCGATGGCGTTAGGATATTTTTCAAGCACCTTCGTCGCTTTACCACTTTCCCAACCACTTCGAGAATCAAAACCGAGCGTATTGCGCAGCACACGGTGCTGGACATAGAAAAACGGCTTAGAGGGATCGAAATTCTGCCGCGCCATGAACTCGGCAAGACCCGGAATAGAATTGCCGTTGTCGGAGGCTTTCGTATGGCGAGGATGATGTGCCATAACAAACTGCACGCCTTTAAGCGTCTTCACTTCCAATGGCGACCAGTCTTCGCGGAAGCACTCCTTCCAGAGTTTTGCTACATCCATCTCAGGGATGATTTCCTCCAGTTCCTTTGGATCAGGACATGCCGGCAACACCCACTTGCGGTGTTCCGTATGCATATAGCCGCCCATATCATGATCGCCCATAAGGAAGAGCGGCGTTATTTTCTCACCATCGGAACGGCGATTGTCGGGAAAGACCTTGAACCAAAGTTTCCCCAACTGCCTGAGCGCCTCCGCCGTACCGAAATCGGTAATATCGCCACAGGCCACCACGCCGTCAACCTTGCGACGATCGAGATAACGCAGCGTCGATTCAATGCCAAGACAGTTCTGAAGACCTTTTCCGTTATCGAAGGTGCGATAGTGAAGATCAGAAAGGATGCCTATGCGCAAAACCGGAATTTCCTTGGACTGCGCAAAGGCGGCATTCGCCCCTACGGCAGCATATGCCACTGACTTTTTGGCGAAATCCCGTCTACTGAGTAAATCCATCTTCATTTTGTCAGTCCCTATCGGATAATTATTCTCAGATTCCGTGGACGAAGAGCAAGCGTACCGTCAGCCTTCTGCATAATGCGCTCACCATTCCACGTAATCGCCTTACGCTGCTCGGCAGTCAACATCGGAAATACAAGCTGCTGACGATTGGGTTCATACGGACCTTCGATTTTAAGTCGTCCATCAATTTGCCCAATCTGCCAAAATCCAATGCTCGCAACCGTCAATTTGGAGCCTTCATCAAGTTCGATACTGCCACCGGCATATGCGATTGAAAGTACGCCAACTGTGTTTTCGGTATTCGCCGCAAGCGACAATCCACCGCCACGCATTGTCACAGACTGCGAATCGGCCATTGCGCTGGAAACACCCAAACGCATATATCCTCCGTCAATCCGAAGTCCGCCCGCCACTGCAAACTTTCCTTTAAAGAGAACCGTTCCCGATCCTGATTTGATGAAAAGGTTATTAGTATGCGCGGAATTCTGCGGAGTGCAAATTTTTCCTTCAAACACGAAATCGTCAGCGGCATTTCCCGTTACATCGTCCACCGAAAGCTGGAAATTTCCTGAGAGCGGATTCTGTTCGGTTGAATCCTGCGGTCCGTAAAGCGTCAGATCTTTTTTAAGTGTCACACTTGACGGTTCACTACCTGAAACTTCCCACCGTCCCATGTGCCGCCCTCCGCATCGGATATACTGGGCCATCACCTCCGCTCCGTCTGAAAGCATCAAATGGTTAAGCTGCGTATCAAAACCGGCTTCAGGCGTATCAACCTCAACCATTCCACCTTCATTCCAGACAAACATCATGTAGCCTATTGCAAATTTCTTGGTTTGCCTAAGCTTACCGCCCCTATCCACGCAGAACGAAGAGATATGAGGATAGAACGTCGTGGAATCCTGTGAAAGTCCAAAATCAAGAGAGGCAACTGCACCTGAAAGAACCTGCACCCGACCGAATGACGGCAAAGCTTCTTTAGCGGTGAATGAAACCTGCGCATTCGCGCCAACAATGAAATCTCCAGCAACCATATTGTTTTGCACCGAAAGAACAGTTGAAGGAAGTTCAATAGGTTCAGAAAAGAAAGCTTTCAGATCATACCAATAAATAGCCGCTGAATTTCCTGAATTAGAAGCTGTCATATTCTGATGGGATCCTTCTAAATACACACCTTGTTCTCCGGAACCCTGCCGCGCCGAAACGTATTTCACCAAAATATCATCGCCATCCTGCATAAACCTCAAATTGGCGCACCGCATAAAGTTTTTCCCGACTGTAGTGTCCAACCCTTGAATCTGCCAATCTTGACAAGTTGACGTTTTTGACGTAAGAACATATCCATCTTTCGCTATCGGCAAAACCCCTTTCGAGCCACAGCCAATAACAGCGGAAATTCCAGTCATCGTCGATAGACAGGCATTGGCCTTGAAAAGTACAAATTTTGACTTTGCTTCAGTCTCTATATCGCCCGCAGAATAAATGAAGCCTGGCCTGAAGTAGGAATATGCGGCATCATTTTCAAAAAGCACATCACCGTTTCCCGAAAGCGCACCTGTCACCATGCGCCCATATGCATTTTTGAACACAAACATCGAATCTGCGGATACATTAACGTGAGAGGCGATATCACCTTGAGTGGACTCGGCATCAAGAACAGCCTTTACACCTCCTTCCACCTTGAATGTTTCCACTTCCGTTTCACCGGCAAAAATCACCTTTCCCATTTGTTTTGCCGCCGTATACACCATCGTAAGGTTATTTACAACGGGGCTATCGATTTCAGCAAGCGTTTCCTGGTTGACCGTGACCGGCTCGGTGAAATCGAGTTTGCCGCGATAGTCACCATATGTGGTGCCGTTGGTTTTCGCCCATGCAATCGAAGCGCGTATATTTTCGCCATCCTGCATCAAAACGAGCTTGGCCGATTGAGTTGTCCCCGCATTGTACTGTGCTGTTTTCTGAGATTGCAGCTGGCATTCAAGAATTCCTTCCGAGCGAGACACGAAATATGGACGCGCAAAACCCGTAAGCCCCGATTCTGCATTGCAGAAATCAGATGATGCAACCGACAAATCGTCTATCGACACGCCGGTGAAGATCACCCGCCCCTCTTCCGGGTTAGCCGTTACCGGCAACGCTTCGCCCTCCCAAGATAAAAGCGCGCCGCCGCGAGAAACGGAAAGTGCACCGGAAGCGGACACAACCTTATTTGAAAACACTATTGAACCGTTGGCCATCAGCGATATGACAGCATCCGGAGCAAAAGAAATAGCATCCCCGGCAAACACTACCGACTCTGAATTCTGCGGCGATACCGTGAGTGCTTTTACGGCATCCCCCTCATAGGTCACAGAAACAACATCGGGCAGCGCCGACGAACCGGCACTTGCGCTCCATTCAACCTGAACATCCGCCTTTACGCCTGCAAACGCCAGCGCAATCGAACCTAATGCGAAAAGCTTTTTCATGATGCCATTTCCTTTTTCAAAGTGTTCATCCCTGTTTGTCAAGCGCATTTGCAAGATGGTCTATTCCAGCGCAATTGAACCGGCACGTCGCCTCGCCTTTTGTATCGGTCCAGGACGCCATCATATATCCAAGCATCCGCTCCGGAGCTATATGCCTGCGGCAGAACTCCACCATCTTGCTCGAGTTTTCGATATTATTCTTGAGACCGGCCTTTTTTGCGCGATCCGACATCCAGTTGGTTACACAGGGGAACTGATCAAAGCCCGCCTCCTCTAGCTCAAGGATAATCTTGAGCTGTCGTTGAAATTCAGGCGCCATCTTGTCGATTTCGTAGCCCTGGGCGTCTTGATTGTAGTACCATGCCTGCTGAATGAGGCTTTTCGGACATTTCTTCGCATATTCCGGATGCTTCCATCCATAGTCTGCAAAGGCGATTGCACGTGCACCGAGTTTCTCAACCTGATTCACGAACCAATAAAGGTCGTGCCACCACATTTCATGTTGGCGCACCATAACCACTCCACGGCCTTTTTGAAGATTGTAGCCTTCCTCATCAAAGCCGATGTTGATCGCCTGCGGCTGTTCAAATATCTCTGCCACATCCTTGAGGACATCTGAGCATACCTGATAATAGATGCGCGTTGACAGCATACGGTGGTATTCGCCAAGCCAACTGTCGTGTGTAGCCGAAAAATTGAGACTCGGCACCGGCTCCAGCCCCAATCTGCGGAGTCTGCGCACCTCTTCGCGCATGCGATCAGCCGACCATGCGCCTTTTGCCGCGATTTCGGGATGGCTGGGATACCTGAGAAACTCGCCGAGATCCATCACTATGCAGTTGTATTTCCGTTTGCATGCCCTTTCGACAGCCCGGTTCCACATCTCTTCAGAAAAGAAGATTTCATCATTCTGATACCGACGGCCTTTTGCGACCGGCTCTCCCGGTGCATGCCAATCACACCACATGTTCATGCCCATATGCAGCATTACAGCGCGAATCTTCTCATGCCCGCCCGAGAAAAGATTGCCGCTTGCGGCAAATGCAGGCTTTGCCGCAAGCATGGCCGCCGCACCGCTACTGGCCAAAAAATCACGTCTGTTTATCATTAATCTCTCCTCCTTTTACCTTTTGGACTATCTCATGATGTTCTCTGCACGAAGAATGTAAGCATCCTGTTCCGCTTTTGAAAGATCGTTCCAACGCACGTTCCAGCCACATACGCGCACTTGAAGATTCTCGTATTTCTCAGGGTTCTTTTGGGCATCGCGAAGCTCTTCCGCACTGAACACCGTAAATTGGATGACACTTCCGCCGTTGCGATGAAACATACGGACAAGCGCCTTCATCAGAACCAACCCCCGCTCTCCCGCACAGGCGGAAGGATGTAACATCACATCCAGCGGATAGTCGCCCGGCAGTTTCGTGACATCCGACGATGCGAGAGTGGCAACCAACGCTGTTGCACCTTCGGTATCAACACCCATCGTAGGCGAAAGATTCTTGGACATCTCCTCGCCAGCCAAGCGCCCGTCGGGCGTCGCGCCGGTCTTTTCTCCAAGATGAATGAACTGGCGCGCCGAATGTCCGGAGGCGAGAAATATCCCGCCTCTGGAATTCGGCTTGCCGTTCAGCTCAGACGCAAACACGTCGATCAACATCGCACCGAGCGAGTTGGCTTCAGCGTTGTTGTTCCCCCATTTGCGCTTTGAACGCAACATCCTCAGCCGAAGCGATTCACTTCCCCGCCAGTTCCGCTTCATTATATTTCCGAGCTGAACGAGTGACAATTCTTTATTTTCATACACCAGTTCCTTCACCGCCATCAATGCATCCACCGCCGTGCCCAGACCGATGGCAAGGATGGTGGAGTTGTTGCCGCGCGGACAACCGTTCGCGAAACCATCGCGCCGCATTTTCAGCGCATTCTCGGTCGCCAACGTCATGCAGTTGGCTGGGTTGACCTCAAAAAGCGCCTTCTCGAATTCATATGCAACCCTGCGGCAGCGGCCGGTGACATCGGCAAGCCGCCTCAGGTATTCAGCCTTGAATGATGGAAAATCGGGATATTCAGGAGGTCGTGCAGGGACGCACGACCCTGCCGGCTGGCAGGCCTCCGCAAGCATCTGTTCGATCGGCTTCAGGAGATTGACATGCCCGACTGCAGTTTCATTTACGGCATCGCGCGGAGCATACTCATAGCAGCCACGAACGGCCATCGTGCGGCAATCCTCATCGCTCGCCCCATACCATTTCTTCAGGGCCTTGGCCGTAGACTCTTCTCCAATAAAGGATATGGAACGGCGGCGGCGCGCCATATCCAGCATCTTATCCAATGCCCAATCCGGCGTATTGGGTGCAACCTTCACGAGAAACTTCGGCGTGGTAAGATTGCATTCGTCAATCACATCAAGAATTATCTTTGATACGTGGTTGAATTCGCTCGTGCCATCCGCTTTTGTACCGCCAAGCCCGACCGGCTGATTCCAGTAGTTGTTGACAGATCCCCACTGCCAAAGGAAATGCTTGAGCTGTTCGCGGAACTCCGCCTCGGTGGTGCGGCCACAGGAGATGTCAGCATCGTAATACGGGGTTAGGAACACATCCAATTCCGTTAGCGAACGGCACTGGATTCCGTCAAGGTGCTCGGAATAGAAGAAGTAGAGCCATACGA
>JAFXEA010000312.1 GCA_017521065.1 Kiritimatiellia bacterium
ATCCAGAAGCAGCCTGAGAACACGAAGCGCATCAAATCGATCTAGTTTCCCATGTTCAAACTGGTTGTCATACGTTCTAAGACAGCGATAACATGATGCCGCTGGGCGTCTATCTTCCTCATCATGATATTCACTTGGACTCACTGGCGGCAAAGCATTGTCAAACTCGGCACCGCAAGCACATCCTTCAATTTCTTGAATAGCCCTTTCCACAATGGTATGTATACGCATGAAGCCTTCCTCGTCGTCGTTTCCATGTAATAAAAGGTCCAATACACACCCGCTTCCACCTCCATTGTCTGAATCAAAGAACACGAACCAAAAACTGTTCCTTCCGTTATTCTGATATGCTTGTATCACCCCGCCAACATCGCGCTCGTTGAAATGAAGGACTTGTGCCATCGCTTTTCGGAGCGTATACATCGCAGACGTAAATGCGTTTGCTACCCGACGCGAATCCCATCCTTCGAAAACATTGTTCCAAAAACCAGGAATCAACAGAACGACATTTGTAGGCACCTCGCAAAGATAGTACCAGTTATGGTTCTGTCTCGTTGCTTTGTTGATATAGTGAATTGACCGTTCGGTCGGCTCCGCTATAATCAGGCTCATTCCACCTGCTACATGTTGCGCATGCCCTCTCACATGACCAGACCACGATACAGTGCGCTGTCCACGAGGGCTATAGTCCTTCGGCGGATTGATCGTCCCTTTCTTCGCGAGAAATAGCTCTGGTGTAACAAAATATTTATCCTCGGTCTCCCCTTGGCAACATGGACAAGCCTGCTCGTCATGGAAGAACACCTTGTTACACACCTCGCAGAACTTCAACCTCGTTCCTGCTGCATAACGAACTTGCCCCACATTGCCATTGTTGAAACGAAAGACCTTGGCAGCCTTGGATTCATACCGACGTTTATTCGCATAGACACTCTGCCCTGGAGCATATTCGTACATTCCAAGGTGGATAGGACGTGTGAGTTCGATCCCATAGGCATCTCCGTCATCTTTGTCGGTCACAAGCTGAATTGTATCCACAGGGAAGCCATAGCGCGGCAGAACACATGCATCACTGAGAACATCAATCGTTGAACTCCATAGCAATTTTGCCTGTGACAAAGAGAGGGGCGTGTTGTCGTTCCACTGATCATTATTATCAGGATAATCATGGAGTACTTCGTCACCACCGTCTGCAAGCAAACGGAATTTCCACGTGAGGCGATCTTTGAGCGAACGCCATTTCGGACGACTGTTCGCAAGCAATTGTCCACCAGGTCCTATCTCGGGGACATTACACCCGCCAAGGTCGCGGAAATATGAAAAACCGTCTTCTCCATTCTTGCCAAAGAAATCCTGAACTCCTTTCAACTGGAAGATGACATCATCAACAGGGGAATATCCATCCCCATTCGAAAGATTTGACAGGAAATCTTCCTGATAGCGATATATGCCAGCCACGAACCCATCTACCGTATCCTTTTCTGCGTCACTCCAATTCGTCAACCAGTCGCAACACGTCGGATTTACTGCTGCCAACACGAATCCATTATCCTGTTTAACAGTTTTGCGCCCCAAAAGGAAATATGATATCTTCATCCATTTTCTTGCCGACTCCTTTTCATTTGCGATATCCGACCCAATTTTTTGCTCCTTAATCCATTCTAGGAAAGAGTGTAAAGCTTCCGCCCTCAAATGCCGAGCCGCAAACTGAGGTCTGTCGAGATATAACCGAGGCGGTTCTATTTCGCCAAAGAAAAGGCGCTTGGGGTCATCGTAACGGTCACGATCATAGGAAGACTGGCTCCCGCAGAGAGTCAGAATCCATGGAGCAGCTCCCGGACGACGCCCGGCGCGCCCCGCCCTCTGACGATAGTTTGCCGCACTTGGCGGCATATTGCCGAGAAATACATTATTGAGGCTCCCAACGTCCACACCCATTTCGAACGTTGTGGAACAGGAAAGGATATTGATCTTTCCTTCCGAGAATACCCTTTGATAAACAGCTCCGATCTTGGAATCAATCTGAGCCGTGTGTTCCTGAATAATGAACGGCAGTACACGGTCCTCATCAGGTGGATTTTCAGCAGGGAAGTTCTCACCCCTCTCGACAATCAAGTCGCCGCATAGCTGCTCGAAATTGAATGCATACGTATTACCTGTAGCAACGGCAATCCCCTTGCCTGTGATAATACTCCACACTCTTCCACAAAAGTTCAAGATTGTATCTTGTGCCACATTCTCAAATCCATGGTCAGCGAATCTCTTTTGTACAATCTTCAGTACTCTGTTATTTCCGTTCCATTGTCTCGGGTGGACTGTGGTTTCTTTAAAATTGTCGGCTGGCTCCCATCTGTAGAATGCGTTCTTAAGATCGTCATCGTCAAACCTTATTCGTTTATTGCATACAAGATAGGAATACACTTCTTGAAGCATTACTTTCATGTCCGATTCAGGAATATTCCCAAATGGCGCTTCAAACAGACCATCATAATCCGGATCGTTCCTTGTCAGACTCTCTATAGTGTTTGATTTCACCTTGATAAGCTTTTGTGGCAAAAGCCCAACACGGCGATTGCCTGCAAGTAATGCCTTGAGCACACGGAGCTTGGAGACTATCTCTTCGTCAACCTGTATACCGCCGTCTTTCTCCATCTGGAGCATTCGCTCGTAACGATCCGCGCGTACGAGTTGTTCCAGAACATTATTCCCATCTGGATCGTGTATAAGATTATCTACAAACGGAATCCGAGGTGGTGGCGGCGGGTAACAGGCATTTACCATCTCATTTATCTGCTCTTCAGGTGCTTGGAGCATTCCGGTTTGTTGCAACTTTCGTAACGACTCCTCATACTTCCTTTTCGCATCAGATTCTGCCGGCGTCAGATTCTGAATTTCAATAAATTCCCGACGAAGCCTGCATACCAATTCATCGCAATATGTCGTTTGTATTGTCTGATCAAAAGAGAAAGCAAGCGACGACGCCCCGCTGCGGCTATCAGCAAACGAAAGAATTTTGCGGCCTCCCGCAGGAGAGTGCATGGCTATTGTCGCGTCTGGGTCTGGATCTGCCTCGCGCGCAAATGCCTCCAGAGACTTTATCTTAAACTGAATTCCCTGCGCTTCGTATGGCGTGATTATACCATAAGTAGCGGAAGCGACCGCATGCGCTCCACAGGAATTGCACTTTGAAAGAAAACTCTCCTTCCCTTTTCCGTCATGATGGCCAATCAACCAATAGGCCGGCACTCCATCATGCGCGAGATTTGCATTTCGGGAAAGCCTGCCTGTGCGCAAATTGACATAGACGCCCTGTATCTGGTCTTCGGTGTTATCATCTACCTCCACTGGAGCATTCAGAGTAAAGGCATGCAGATGCTTTGCGTTCTCAAACGGGAAACGTGTCAATTGCATATTAATTATGTCATTGCCCTTTCCGTCGTGCCGGGTGCTACCAAATCCAAGCAGATATGGCTGACCGCAACGGCGGCAAACACCTAGCCCGAATATTTTTTCTCCCGTAGGCGCATATTCATCTTTCGAATGAACGAAAACAGGCTGTTCTAGATTGCCATCCCTAAAGTAGACGCCCACGTCGGAGATGTCACGAAGAACCTGATGAAAGCGGACGTCAAAAAGCGGGCGTCTTTTCCCCGCTGGATAAGCAAGAGAACCTAGATTTATCATCCGCTCCAGCGTTCCTACGTCTATCTGGGCGTTGCCCGCAATGCCTGTGATTGAATCAGGATTCGCCGCCGCGCCAAAGAAACGCGCAACTTCGCTTCTGCCAGCAATCGCGTTGTAAATCCATTCACGGTAATTATTTCCATTGGAATCCGGCAGAAGTGCCTGCCACGCGCCAAATATTTCCATCTCACGCGCCTGCAGCCCATCCTCCTCTTGTTCGTATGCGGCAATTTTCTCACCGATTCGATCAACGACCTCTTGGCAGACCGTAATCTTCACATCCTGAATTGTCCCAATTGGCACATTGTTCTCGATTATCTCTTCTGCCAGGAGTTCAGGCTGCAGTAACGATTCGATAGCCTCGTAAAGATACACAACCGTTTCCCAGTGAATGGATTCCGGATGATTTGAGTTATCATTGGCAAGATTTTTCCAGACGTTAAGAATGGACAATCTATTCCCCATCCTATTGTTGTCGTTGGGGATTTCGCTCTTGTGACCATCCAGTTCATCATGAAGGACAAATCTGTACGCAGGGACATCTCCAGCATAAATAAGCATCAGTTTGCATAGCCACCTAATACCTTCTGTAACCTTAACCTCTCCCCCAAGCACTGGTATGTTATTCTCCATAACCACTGGGTGATGTGTAAAAAGGCCAGAATCCAACTCCACCAGTCGCGCAAGCCTGACTTCTCCATTACTATCGCGAATCTGCCGGAGAGCATCAATCCTCTTTTTTGCGAGTTTATGATTCGTCCGCTTCGCCTCGAACGATACGGTATCTCTGTATAACGCGCCAACATTCTGATTCCCCGTAAACAACGGGACGTCCTCTCCATTGCCGTTTTCTTGAGGCACAAACGACTCAATGTCACCGCTGTATACATCAAATGTATCCGAGGCCGCCGGGAATAGGCTGGAGGCAAATTCCCTCGTTCTCATTTCACGGCGTCCGGCATCGCCCTCCGTTGACAGCGTGGCCGATGTCGCCAGAAAACGAACGTCATGGTGGTTTTCAGGATCGATGCGATTTTTCAGTCGTCTGATAAGCCACGCGATTTCAGTGCCCGCCGCTCCGGAATACGAATGCGCTTCGTCCAGCACTATGAAATCCCAAGGCTTAGAAAACAATGACTGTCCAGGAAGAAGCAGCAACCGCTCGAGCATTGCAAAGTTAGTTACAAGGATATCCGCGCCACCCTCATTCCACCGCGCCCTGTCCCTGTATTCATTTTGCAGGAAATCCTCATCTTGCGGACCTTTCTCCGCAAACATATACTGTTGTCTTTGCTGCCAAAGAGCAGTAAAGGCTTCTGTGTCATTTGGGGTGCGCTGTTTCTTCTTTGTTTCGCTTGTATACCTTCCAAACGTGATGTCTGGCAGATATTTAAGAAACTTGCGGAGTCGGCGCACCTGATCGTTCACAAGCGCATTCATCGGATAGAGAATCAACGCGCGAACATGCTCATCATATTGCACGCCTTGCCGTTCAGCCTCCTTGCGTTGCTTGTAGATTGCATTGACAATCGGCAGAAGAAAACACTCTGTCTTGCCGCTACCGGTGCCAGTGCATACAACCAAATTCCTACCTGCGTGCACACTGCGCAACGAACCAAGCTGATGCGTGTAGAGCCTGACATTCTCCGGTGTCGCGTTCTCTTCATCCAGCAAATATTTAGCAAAGGCTTCTGCTACTGGACGCGCCAATACCCCCTCCGCAACAAGATCGCCCAATGTTTCATCAGCTTCCTTGTACGCCGTAGCAAGTTCAAGATATGGCTCCTTTATGAAATCAAGCCCATTTCCCGCATATTCGCCCGTCCCTTCTTGGAACCGCCCGAATGAATCAGCCACCGATTTATTCATTGCCTGCTTGACAGGAAGTGCAACGTCAAGGTAACGCAACATCCTTGTCTTGATGTTTGATGTGGATTGTACGATGTTCATTTGTAATTACCTTTCTGTTTAAATTGCCTGGTTGTTTTGACTCGAAAGCCAAACGATGGCATCTTGAACGGAACGACATATCCGTTGATACCCTGTAAACCTCTTCCACAATGTGTCATTCTGCCGCGCCGCTCGAAGAATCCCCATGAAAACTTTTCTGGCATCTTCTCCGATCATAACATTGTCATGAACGAGGACGGTGGCTGCCGCACAGCAAAACAGCCATTCACGATCTGTTGGTTTCTCGCTAGGATAGTTTCCCACTCTACGATACAGAGGCATAATATTAAGTAATGTTTTGTATATTTCTCGTAATCCTATGGAGGTTTGGGCAGCCCCTATTTTTTCCAGGAATTCACAAGGGCTAAGACCAATGCCACGTGAAGAAATTGTCATTTCTGATTTTGCAACATTATTATTTTTAAGTCCGGCATGATATGCAATTCGATCAGCGCGCTTATTTGGGTCCTCCGCATAAATAAATTGCCGATCATTCTTAATGTTTTGTGCCAATTCGGCGTCGATACTTTGCTTGCCTAAATACTTACTTGTGCATTCCTCGAACTGCCGCCAATTTTGGCAATGAGCTGTTATGTAATTCTTAAATTCCTGAACCCGACTCTCCACCCTCTTAACCCCTTGAGGCCAAAACGGCAATCTTGCAATTTGATCATCGTTGATACTATTCTTGCGAAGGCATTTCACAATAAACTTTCGCCACTCCGGTGAGTCTTGGTCTATCCTATCAAAGGGATCCTCAAACTTCACATGTAAAAACAAATTCCTTACCCCTTCATACACCACCCTCGCCGCACCTTCCAATAACGGATCAAAGCCACTCGCAATCCATTCCTCAAACAATCCATTCCAAGTCTCTGGGTTTACGCATCCACTTTTAACATATTGTTCGACAACTTCCCGCCAACCATTTTTCACTACATCGTAAGGAGCTTTCTGCGAGGTCGTGAAAAAATGCATATTGCAAACCAGATCCTCCTCACCTTGACGCTCCGCCGGTAAATTCCTCATCAAAAGCTTCGCAGCGTTTATAAACCCCAATTCCTCATCGTTATAAACAACATTTCCATCTCCCATGCGCAAACGCGCCATATCACTTCTTACTTTGCACAATCCTGAGTCGCCATCCTTCATTACCGCCAATAAAGCATCGCGGTTCTGCGCCTCTTGCTGGCAAAAATTCTCCCACGCATCTTCAATCTCAACGAATCGCGCCTCACCATTTCTTTGGGCAAGACATATCCCAACAAAGAGTAACTCTGCCGATGTATCTGAAAAAGCCCAAACTTTATACGTATTGTTGTCGTCTTCAGGAACAAACAAGCCAAACCGCCCATTGACGTCCTTACATAACAGCGGTTTTGTTGGCTCAAATAGGTACCTGAAAAGTTCAATGTTTATATTCGGAAACCGGTACGCTCTCCAGCCTGCTCCGCAAGGGTTATACTGGAAGTCAGAGACTTCTATCAGTTCTTTGGCATGTCTGCGCCAACCATATGAGCTATGCGACCAATTCTCTTGATCAGGAGGAACCACGTCTGTAGGAAGGCAAAGGTACTTTTGATTCATCACATTAGGAGCGAATTCCTCAAGTTGTGTATTTTCAAAATGCAGTGTTGGAGGTGATTCCATGTCCCTGAACGAAAGAAGACCATTTTCAAACCACCAACAGAATCTGGCGTCCGGAACCCCGACCTCGACGGAATTCCCTTTAGGATCTAAAACTTTGACACGGCAGAAACCCGCAACTCGGTCTTCTATACGCTGCTTGCCTTCATTTGCATATTCGAATTTCCAGCCGCTCGGCGCATTGCCGAATGTTACCAACTGCTCAATCACGCCGGGCGGTAGAATGACTCCCCTGACATTCCCGATCGACCTGCCATTCTCTTGGCACCGCAACACAAAATAAGCAATAGAACCATGCTCTTCTAATTGAGGTAGCTCTTGCCAGGCAGGAATCTCCCAAACACGACGTCCATCAACCTCAAGAGTCCATGAATATTGTTTGCCTTCACGTGGACGTATAATCTGCAACTCCATCCCATCAAAGGACGAAACACAATACGACTCCATCCCCATGGAAGGAATAAACATTCCTTGATGTCGTACATTGATATGCGCCGACATTCCTCTGACGTAAATCCGCCGAACCACTCTGTCATCAGCCTTTAGAATAATCTCGGCATCCGAGTCCTCAGGTCTATCTATAACGCGATACACGCGAACAGGGAATTGGAAACGCTCACTTCCCTTCTCGTCATTCCCTATCTCGGCTTTTGCCTCCGCGATTTGTTCCATCGTCACTTGATTGCCCGGCTCCAATTGCAAGCCGCTCATAGCACCATCGTTACGAGCGCATATGAGAATATCTGTCTGACGGCTTCCTAGTTCTATTTGCTCAGCCTTTTCAAAACGCCTCCACCAATTATGCCTGCCATCTTTTTCATTGGCACGGTAGCGCACAAATATTCCAAAAGAATCATCTTCGTCATGGAAGAGACTCGACTCATCGGGCGTTATATCATTTGTGTCCTCGCCATTAGGTTTCAACGTATTCCAACTCTTCCCGTTATACGAAATCGTCACATTATGATTCCAAGGGATTGGTTCCGCCCAAGAAAATGATCCTGGAATCTCTTTTTTTATGGCGTCATTACTTGCGTCAGATATCTTAAACTTTCGCCACCCCCCGTCATCTCCGGCTGGAAACGCATCAAATCCTGCAATATATTCTGTACGACAAAAATTCTCATCGAACTTGAGATACCAATCAACATAAGCCGACTGCGAAATCTTTAGGTACCTATCGCAGGCTTTAATCCACATATCCCAAGCGGACGACTCATCAACACTAACTTTCTCCTTCCATGCATCATTATTAGCAGAGGCACCTTCAGCGAGCAGCTCGACAAGCCTATAGAATTCTCGCCGCTCTACACTGTCTTTTCCCAGCAGTTTCCGCAAATACTTTCTACTGCCTTCATCACTTGGAACCTCTATACTTCCATCGTTTTCGCGAAAACTATGCACTGCATCACGGAGGCAATCCCATATCTTCGAAGTGTGGCCATCCCTTTTCTCGTTCTCCCCCTTCAAAAGAAAACATTTAGATATAATATCTGCACGACGATTGGAGATGTCGATCGTCTCTCCATACACTTGATACCAGGCACAATCCAAACCATCCTTACAATTTCTACCAAGCGGACTCGTCATGCCAAGCGGGTCGCTCGAAAAAGTGAATTCCCCCCCATCACTTCTCGAAAAGAAATCATAGAGAAAAACAGCAAGCTGCAAATGATACCAACCATTTTTCCGAGGAAGCGGAAGTTCTCTAACCATCGCACGTTCATCATCGCCTAATAGACACCCAGAAAGGAACAATGAGCGCGTACCATTGATTAGATTCTGCTTAAACTCACGATTTTTCTCACAGCAATTCATTTCCATCACCATCCTGCCCATCTTACAATTTCATCGTTTGCCATATTACTTCTCGTGCTTGCCGGTCGGGCTGTGGATACAGCCAGAGCCGTTGGAGGTGGAGCCGCACCAGATGCACTTGTTGCCGCCGGGGCCGTGGCGGTGCTTGCGCGTGGGAGAGTGGATGCAGCCCGAGCCGTAGCTCGTACTTCCACAGTATCTGCATTTTGTGCTCATTTCCTCTTTCCTCAAAACGGTAGAAGCATTATAGCAAAAATCGGCGGGCGAGAGAAGCGATTCCGCACTAAAAAGTCAATCCTTCAATCCTTCAACTTAGGCCTGTCGCTGTCATCATGTCGAGGACGGCCGTGCCGAGCTCGCTGGCGAAATTGGCCTTCAGCACGTCGAAAGAGTCGTACCTTTTTCAGGGCGCTTGGCCCCCACGAGTTTCTCCCACGATTTATGGTCGAGAATCACAGGACCCGGTTCGTCTGGATCGCTCATCCAGCCAACCGGCTTCGCGTCCTTCTTACCGGAAAAGAAGTCCTCCGCCGAATACATCGGCACCATCTTGCGTTTCTTTTTAGGCGTGTTCATGTCATTTCCTTTCACCATGGAGAACTGTTGCAAATATCCAATCTTACGTGTCAAGAACTGTTTTCCCTCTTTTGGGAAAGTCACCGTCTTGGCGGCGGCGCTCCTCCACCCAGGGTGGGACCGGGATGGACTTTGCCTTCAAGGCCTCCGCATAGCCCCTGAAGTCGAAATCGACCTTACGGAACTGCATCTCGCCGATCTCCGGGTCGAAGAGTGCATAGGTCGAGCAGGGACGCGCCCTTGGGTATCCCACCGACCCGACGTTCACAAGATACTGGCATCCTTTTGCCATGCGGAAGTCGCGCTCGTCCTCCTCGCGGCGGCAGTCCGGGAAATGCGGATCCGAGAAGAATCCAAGCGTGAATATCGCCGGTATGTGGGTGTGTCCCACGAACAGCATCCGCTCCTCGCGGCAGGTCATTGAATCGCGCGCTTCAAACCTGTCATGGATGTAGTCCATCAAGTGCGGATTGGCGAAGTTCGCGTGCGCGACCGCGAAACCGTCGTTCTCGTACACGTGCGGCAGCGAACGCAGCCAGTCGAGATCGTCAGCCCCCAGCTCGCGGCGGTGACGCTCCGTGCCCTCCCGCGCGAACCCGATCATGCCGTTCGTGTCGCGCCAACCGACGACGGCGGCATCGTGGTTCCCCATCACCGTGGGTATCCCGCGCTCGCGGAGTATGCGTATCGCTCCCGTCGGGTCGGGACCGTACCCCACCACGTCGCCCGCGCAGACCACCTTTTCTGCGCCACACCGCTCCGCGTCCACCAGCACCTTCTCTAGCGCCGCCGGATTCGCATGGACATCTGATATGATTGCGTACTTCATCTTTTTCATTCCTTCCGATGTGTATAATGGTCGCGCAATGTAATTATTACCGCGTCCGCCCCAAAAACCTCAAAAAGAACTTCCGTCGGGCCATTCCGGGAAACACCATCACGGTCAAGTCTCCAGTTCTTCAGAAACCCTTGATCCCGTCTCCGTAGCGAATGACATTCCCGTCATGCGACAGCAGAATCATGCCTTCCATTCGCGCCTGCGCCATAAGCATCCTGTCGAACGGATCTCGGTGAATCCAAGGCAAGACGCCGACTCTCTGCGCATGGCGAGAGACAAACGGCATCTCCCTTATGCCAGACGCAATCGCGTCGGCATAAACCGCATCCGCAGTACATGGCATCGCCTCTGGCTTCAGCGAATGCTTGATGGCGATCTCCAGCACGGACACCGGACTAAAGAACAGGCGTGTATCTTGCCGAAGCAGCAGGGCGCTGATGTCCGTCGGCAACCTTGGACTGTCCGAAAGAAACCAGATAAGCTCATGCGTGTCAAAGAGGATCCGCATAGAAATCCTTAGCTATCTCCGCGTCCCAAGCCTTGTCCTGCGCTTCCCAGTCCGCTGGGAAATTCCATTTCCCCTTCGAGATGCCGGTTCGCGGCGCCGCAGGCGAGTCCTGCACCGTAAGCGCGAACGGAATGCCCTTCACACGCCTGCACCGCTGAAGGAACATCCTCACTGCCGTGGAAATGTCAATGCCGAGAGAAGAGAATATCTCCGAAACTTCCTCCTTCAACGGACGATCCACCCGAATCTGAACAAGTGATTGCTGCATCATTATCCTCCTATAGGTTTGTCATGACAACGTACGTATATCAAATGATGCCGTAATGGTTAAATGGCAAATCACAGCGAACCCACAATTACGACATCTGGCGCTGCGCCCACCGCGTTTGAACACGGGCTCTCGGCTGGTACCCCTGCCGAGATGTTTTCCCTTGATTTTTATCCCGCCGAAGCTGAGCTACTGTCTGTGCAACAGTTCGTCCCATGTGCGCACAAATGCGTGTCAGAATACCACGCCCGTCTAGTGAGAAGGACGGAAATCGCGCTTGGCATATTTCTTGCTTCGAGTCCTGCATCCCACAAAAGAGGAGAACAAAAATGACGCAGATAGAATACCTGAAGAAAAACTACGCCGAGGCAACTCCGACATGGCTGAAGTTCTACAGCAAGGGACAGGCGACACCCCTTGCCGAGTTCCTGCATTCGCGGATCGTATATTATCCTGGCTCCGGCTGTGATTGGCACCCGATTGAAGTATTCGGCGGCTCTTGCAGCGCACACTGCTTTATTTATGTGGACTACCTGCTGTCGGAAGCTGAGGTGGTCGGCACCCTGCTGCAGGGAGAATATGGACTTGAGGGTTATCAGCTCCTGGACAGCGTACCGATTTCCGAGACGGAGCTGCGGCGCGCAATTCCCTGGAAGAAGCATTACCTGCCCCCGGACGAACTGCTTCGTGCGGCCGAGGCGGCGCGCGGCATTCGTGATGGCGGCAATGCGCCCGCCCCATACGCCCGCCTGGTCGTGCTCGAGCGGAAGGCAGACTGGCACGAGGGGGCGGAACGGATTGCCGTTTTGTTCCTTGGCGCCGATGGCCACGCAACGTTCGAGGCTGTGTTCGCGAATCGCAACGCCACAAACCTTTTCGGGTTCCTCCTCCAAGAACATGGCTTCGGCACCAACTACGACCGGTGGGGTAAGGGCGGACTCTGCGACAAGATCATGCAGCGTTCGAAGGTGTTCCCCAGGTTCGTACTGACAGACGCAGAGGAATGTCCGCGTCATGCGGATGGCGGTCTTTACGACGGTTATCAGAAAATACACGGGCTTGACCGTTCAGGTTCGAGAGAGCGCGACCTTTACGAAAGGGCAACGGGCATCGGCACCTGCGAGATCGTGCTCAACCCGTCAGACCCTAAAGAGTTCAAGCGCATTCTTCTCATGACGCGCCGCGCAAATCGCGTTCGTGTGTATGCCGATGGTCAGCACAAATCTGATATCTGGCATGCAAAAGCGTTCACCGAGAACTCGGACTTGATGGGTAACATCAAGTCGAGTAGCGCGTATCGCCGCGCATCAGCCAACAGTGTGATTCGACTCGAATTCAACTTCGATGGCATCTATCCGTCAGGATCGTGAAGTATTGCCAATCATCGCGACGTTCGTCGTAGTTGATGCCATTCCAAGGAATGGTTGACTCGTATTCAACGACGATCAGGTGTGGTTCAGTGCCGCCGTTTCTGGGTCCTTCATCCATGGCGAAGAGATCGGAACTTTGATTGAGATAATTTACTTTGTTCCTATTTCATCTCCCGCCCCATTGATCTTCAAGGAAATTAAGTCCTTGCATATCATCTGCTCTCACAATATTCGACGCCGCTGCATCTGCAAATAGCGGTCGAACCTCGAAACCCAACTCCTCATACTCACTAATCTTATTTCCCATATCGTAAAGCTTGTAGCATAGCTCCTTGTAATATGCCGTTACATAGTTAACGGCTCGTTCAAAGAAATTAGCCGGATGAAGTGTTTCTTTCTTGTCCAGAATGGAATTTATGTAATCAGGGATCACCACGATATTCCACAAATTAGTGAAACACAAAGGATCATATGCGTTACCCCAGACATGAGAAATAATGGCAGATGTAATATTATTCCTATCACGTCCCTGACTAACCCTAGCACCAGAGAAGCGTTCTATGACCTCTCGAACTTCACGGTTGCCATCATGGTCAACAATAACAGGAACTCTTCTGCCAAAGCTATTGTACATGATCCTTCGCTGAGAAGAAGCGTCTATGGCAACCTCTCTCCCTACTAGGCCCACCGCAGTCCCATCTTCTTCTGTATAGGCTCCCATTACAGTAGAATACCGTACGGGAATTCTGTCATCATTTCTTATTAGCGCGAGAATTTCTTGGTGTCTTCTATCTACAGACTCCCTCCTAAAGAAATACGATCTCTGAATCATGTGTCTTACTAGGCTTCGCAATTTCTCTTCATCCGATAGGCCCCCATTATCCGCTCCAACGATCAACTCAATCAGGCCGTCAAGGCAATTAATCACGCGATCATTAGCAGCGATTCTACGAGAATCTCTTGGTGTCGCCTGAGGAATTACATTTGAATCTTCGTTAGTACTACTTGCTGTTCCTGTAGAAATATCCGCATCAATGCGTCCGGCTTGCAATGAAACCAAATACCTTCCGAAGCTATTAAGAGCTGCCAGAGGGCGACCATTTTGATCAGCTTTATTCACATCATCAAATTCGGGAAGATTTATTATCCGCGCTTTCTCCACCTCAAACTCCGCGGCCTGATCAAAACGAAATAGATTACCGATTCCCCTGTTAGGAATCTTGGCCTCAAGCCAGTATTCCAGAACATCAACCTTATGCTGCTTGTAAGCAGCATCTTGACTTCTTGATACTGCACTGTCCCATTCTGCGAATTGTTCACGATTCGCGATTACCTCTTCGTTGCTTATAAGCATAATACCAATTTCCTTTCTTGTTTACTGTTAACAGTCTAAGTTTTATCACCTCTGCTCCGGAAACACCACGGGTAGCAGTTCTGCGTCGGCGGAGCAGAAGTCGAGGGTGGACATTTCGGCGGGGGTGTACCAGCCGAGGGCTTCGTGCTCGAGCGCGGTCGGTTCAGCGCCGGGCACGGGCTCGCAGTCGATAAGCGTCAGGTGTATCGTGCGGTCGGGGTAGGCGTGGGTAACCGCCGTGCGGACTCGGGCGTTCACGATCTCAAGCGCGATCTCCTCGCGACATTCACGGGCAAGTGCCTCGCAGGGCGTTTCACCGGGTTCGATCTTCCCGCCGATGAACTCCCAGTGCCCGCCCTGCGACTTGACGACAGGTCTTCTCCCGAGAAGAAACTTGTCCCCTCGGCAGATGATGCCGCCTACGACCTCAATCACTTTCCGTTCCAGTTCCACTACTTTACTTCCTGCCGCGCTTAGTATAACATATTCTGGGAGGGACGCGCTATCACAATTTGGAGGTTCCCCAATTTTTTCGTGGCTGGCGAGACGCCCCCGCGCCGAGCGCGACTTTCATCGCACCGCTTCCGGGCTGCGGGGCAAAAAGGTGTCGCCTCTCCTGAATGATCTTCGCTATAATACGAAGTCCTTACAC
>JAFXEA010000313.1 GCA_017521065.1 Kiritimatiellia bacterium
ATGTCAAGTCACGGTCAGAAGTTAGCACTTCGTTCTTTGGTTGTGTTGTTTGATGACGGGACGGGACTTCCGCCCCTGCTGCGCAGTGCCGCACGGGGAGGCGGGCGTCCCCGAAGGGGCGCCGCGAAGCGGCGAGCCCGCGACCCGTGCGGCACTGCGTGAAATCATTTCCGGCGCGCATCACGCCACCTCCTTCCACTCGGCGCGGAACGCCGCCGGCGTCTTGTAGCCCAGGCTCTCGTGCAGCCGGCGGTGGTTGTAGACCCATATCGCCTCCGCAATCGCCTTGTGCGCCTCAGCCTTTGTCTTGAAGTGGCGGTCGAGGAAGTACTCCCCCTTGAGAATGCCGTTGAGCCGCTCGGCCATTGCGTTCTCGTAGCAGTGAAGTTCCTCGGTCATGCTCGACTTCCATCCGAGCGTGTCCAGAAGCTCGCGGTATGCGTGAGACGCGTACTGGCACCCCCTGTCGGAATGCGCCACGACGCCCTCCGCCTCCCCAATCGTCTTCGCGGCCATCCTGAGCGCTTCCAGGGGCCCGTCCGTCTTGAGCGAGTCGCATACCGCCCAGCCGACGATCTCGCGCACGTACATGTCCATCGTCAGCGAGAGGAACAGGAATCCCTCCTCGGTGTAGATGTACGTGATGTCCGAGCACAGAGCCTGGTCCGGACGGTCTATCTTCATGTCCTTCACGAGGTTCGGCGACGGCACGAGGGACTTGTCCTGCTTCGTCGTCGTGCACGAGTACTTCTTGCGCTTCGGAAGCAACATGCCGTTGCGCTTCATCAGATCGTAGAACCTGTTGACGCCCATGGACACGCCTTCCTTGTCCATCTCGGGGCGGATCGCCAGCAAGACCTTCTTGCAGCCGGCCATGGGGTTGACCATGCGCTCCCGCCTCGCAAGCAGAAGGATGAAGTCCACCCTGTTCGCGAGCCGGGCGCGAGCCTTCCGATTCTTGTAGTAGGCCACGGTAGACTTGCCGAACCTGTCGCAGAGCTTAGTCACGGGAATGCCCTCGTTCTCCTCGCTCACGTCGTGGGCAATTCCCCACCATTCTTTTTTTTTACTTCCTCCGGCGTAGTCCCCGCGCGCCTGCACATGAGGCGCAGCGCGGCCTCGTCGATCTTGTGGTCGAGCACCTCGTCTGCAAGCGCCATTCGAAGCCTCTTGACCTCGGCCTCAAGCTCCTTGATCCTGTCTGTCTCCGTTCTCGTCTTCACGTAGATTAGCCTCCCTTTCAGATGTTCGAAGCCGAGCTTGTGCATCCAGTTGTAGACTGACATCTCGGCAATCCCGTATGCCGTCGCGACCTCCTTGACTGACTTCCACTTTGCATCTCTCAGCTCCTCCATTACCTTGAGTTTGAACGCTTCACTATACCTTATTTTGTCCTTCATGTCTACCCGCTTCCTTCTTTGACTTCAAGAAGAAAGTGCTAACCTATCATAAAACGGGACAAGAGCCTTTGAGTATAACCCCTTGGATTCGAGCTGATGTATGCTTGTCGTATTTATCGAAAAAGCAGTAACTGGAAGATCAGCGGACAATGCTCCGCAAATAAGCAATCGAAACAGATTAATTCTTGACTTCATGTTTAATCTCCAGCGCCCGACATCTGCAATACCCTTCCGGTCATAGCGTCGATCTTCACGCTAGCCAAGGACGAACTGCCGCGCACCCCACGCGGAATCGGCCGGGAATATACAATTCGATAACTGCCATTGATACATTTGACAACTGGCTTTACATCCCTGATCAAGTTCCACAATTCTATTTGCTTCATAATCTCATTTTCCGCGATTTTTATTGCGTCCGCTTGAGAAATATATTCAGGCCTAATTCGCAAGTCAGGAGGTGGGATCTTCAACGAAACTTCAGCTTCGTATTTCTTGTTGTTGATTGAGCAAACAACTACAACTCGCACATATTGATTTGAATTGATACATATTGCAGGATACACAACAGAAAACAATTCAAAGGAATCCGAAACCCACTTCTCAAGCGGCTTTAAACGAATATGTTCTCGTGGCACATCACCATAGCATCTAGAATCATTCTCAATCAGCCGTCGCGAGCAGGCCATCTCTTCTCCTGATTTGTCATAGATGCGAATAATCATATCTCGGCCAATCAAAGGTCTCGGGAAAAGAATCGCCCTATCACTTGTATTTGTGAAAACTACCTTAAGATGTACACTTTCCGAGGTGAACTGCACTGGCGATGGCACAACCATGACATCTAAGCCATCCGCACATTTGCCATAAACGGCGTTTGCAGCAATCAGGAAGACTATAGCATTTATCAGACGCTTCATCGTTTGAATCTCATATTCTGCGTTAAGACTACGTTGATTGTTTGATTTGTAAATGGCTGCCGGCGAATTCTTGGGATGCCTAGGCGGTATGTAATAAATTGCGTAGTCATAAACGATGCCAGCAACATTATCTTGCTGATCTATATCTTGATCGTCTTGCGATGGCCCACTAAAGCGGCCGGAACTGCGGTATACTGTTGGCGTGTGTGTATGAAAAGAGGAAACTGCATATATTGTGCTTGTGGCATTGGGGGCAATTGCACTTAATGCTGAATGTGGCCTAGAACCAAGATCTACGGCCGCTCCAACAAAAGGATTAGTCCAATCACCAAGTTTCGACTCACCGCACGAATAGATTCCATCGCCGGCAGTATTCAACGACACCCAGAATCCGCGTTCCCTTCGCAAGTTCGGATTCTGTGTGCAATCGTCCAGCGTCGCCTGCCATTCGGCGTTCATTCTGGCGCCTACATTCGAGTCGGCTATAATTTGGTCGTAGACAGGGAACTCAACTGTCATGTCCTTTTCGTCCGACAGGCATTCCTCGTCTGCAATCAAAGCCCTGGCGCGGAGCTTGAAGATGCCTGCGACACGAGCCTTCCAACTGAATGTACCCCTTCCATCTTTCAGATCC
>JAFXEA010000314.1 GCA_017521065.1 Kiritimatiellia bacterium
ATAGCTTTAAGCGCACAAAACGGGCGTATTCTGTTCTGAACAAAGCGGGCGGGCGTTTGCGAGAACTCTCGTCTCGGGGGTGCCTCGCCAGCTCTTTCCCGCGATGGGGATAGTCCAGACTTGCGTCCCGTTGAAAACAAAATGGGATTGTGGTACAATCACAGTCAAAGCACAAAGCTTTTTCTAAAATAAAGAAAGGAAATACACAAATGGACTTCATGTCAACCGTTAAAGGTTCCATGCTCGAGGGTTTCTATCCTGCCGGATGGGATATGAAGAAGATCGACAAGTGCTGCCAGAACAAGCCTGAGGACATCACCAAGCCGCAGAAGTTCTGGAACAAGGAATTCAAGCCTGAGCAGTGCACAGATCTCACTGAGTTCGACACCAAGATGGGGCACGAGATCGCAAATGAGATCCGCAAGGCGAAGGAAGCCGGTCAGAAGATTGCGTTCATCCTTCCTGTCGGACCGATGGGCATGTACAAGTGGGCCGTGTATTTCCTTAAGGAATGGAACGTCTCCTGCGAGCACGTCTGGTGTTTCAACATGGACGAATGGGCTGACAAGAAGGGCAATACGCTTGTCGGCGACGCTTCCTTCCAGTACGCGATGGAGCAGGCTTTCTACAATCCGCTCGGCGAACTTACCGTTCCCCCGGATCACCGCAACTTCGCCACGAAGAAGAACCTCCCGACCTATCCCAAGAAGATTGCAGCCCTCAAGAAGGAAGGCGCAAAGCTTGTGCTCGTATACGGCATTGGCCGTATGTGCCACATTGCATTCTGGGAGCCGCAGATCGGTGGCGAGTTCAAGACCGACGCTGAGTGGAAGCAGCAGCCCTACCGCATCGCTGTCCAGCTCCATCCGCTTACGATCGAGCAGAACGCACTCACCTCGTTCAAGAGCCGCACCACGCTCGTGCCTTGCCGAGCGAACACGATGGGTCCCGGTCTCATGTTCCAGGCCGATTATGCGATCGGCGGCGCAGACGGTGCTCTTGGCCGTGGCATGCAGTGGCAGGGCATGTCCCTTTGGATGACGCTCCGCTACGGTCCTACGCGTTGGATCACGTCCAGCTGGATTCCGACCATTCCCGGACGCCTCTTCTTCCTCAAGGAACTTGCCGGTCCGCTAGTCGCCGAGGCCAACTGAGGCTATAGGCTAAATGGCAGAATCGCCGTATCCTTTAATTTGAGGATGCGGCGTTCTGTTTTTGTTTGAGTGCGTGATTATTCTGATATTGTTTGCTTGAATCGACGAATGGAAATTGATATACTACACTCCAATTTCTTTTGGTAACCAAGGAGGTAAAGGTGAATCCTATTCAGACGGTGATCGACTTGCAGGATGTCGATGGGCGCATTCGTGAACTTGAGCGCGAGGCAAAGGATCTTCCTCGACGCAAGGCTCAGGAGTCTGCACGTTTGATGGGCGTGAACGCCAGTCTTGATGTCGCCAAGAACCAGCTGGCTGTCGTGCAGCAGCGTGTGAAGGATTTTGAGGCGGAAGCGGCATCTGCGAAGGAGCGTATCCGCGATCTCAAGATCCAGCAGTCTTCGGCGGCCTCCAACAAGGAGTATCAGCAGATCGCCATGGCAATTGAAGGCCTTGAGCACGAAGCCGATGAGGCCGAGGCCCGCGCCTATGCGATGATGGATGAGTATCCCCGCCTTGAGCGCGCCGTCAAAGAGGCCGAGGACTAGGCCAGCGGCGAAGCTGGCGGAGTTGATGATTTCTGCAAGGAGATCGATGAGCGCATCGCCGAGGTCAAGGCGGAGCTTGATCGGCTCGCCGTTGAGCGCGCCGAAAAGGCCAAACTCGTCAATCCGCGCACTCTTCTCTACTATGAGCGCCTCCGCACGAAGCGTTGGCCGGTTGCGGTTATGCTCAATACCGATTCCGTGTGCGAGGGGTGCCATCTCAGGGTGCCGCCGTCCACGGAGCAGATGGTCGAGCACAAGATGGAGCTTGTCGCCTGCACGAACTGCGGTCGCATGCTCTACAGGGATCTTTGATTTTCGGCGGTTCCGTGCGAGTGACCGGTCGCATCCGCAAGGATGAGGAAAGTCCGGACTCCGTAGGGTAGAGGACCCGTTCGTCAAGGACGGGAGGCGTGGGGCGATCCCACGTGATGGAAAGTGCCACAGAGAACAGACCGCCCGCAAGGGCAAGGGTGAAATGGCGGTGCAAGAGACCACCGGTGCGGCTGAAACGACGCACGCAGGGCAAACCCTCCTCGGAGCAAGATCAAATAGGGAACTGAACGGGCGGCCCGTCCGGTCCTGCGTCCTTCGGGACGCAGGTTAAGTTTCGGGTTGATCGCTTAGATGAATGACCGGAACGCCGCAAGGCGTGAACAGAATCTGGCTTATTCGCCGCGCGGAACCGCCGATCTTTTTGGTATAATCACGGGCAATGGCAAAACACTTTCTCCATCTTGGCTTTCTGCTCGCCGTTGGCGCACTTGCGCTGAAGGCGGCGTTCATGCCGCCCAGAATGCAAGCGTCACTTAAACCTGGTGAAAGTGCGGAGATAGATGGCGGGGTGCTTGTGCTCAAAGGGTTCGAGGTCCCCAAATACCGTGACGGCAGGCCGCGTCAGTACATCAGCGACGTTCATGTGATATCCGGGATGGGTGATGTCGCTTCCGGACGCAGACCCAAGGTGCGGCACGCCAAGATTTCCGTGAATCATCCCCTGCGGTGGAATGGCTGGTGGCTGTATCAGAGTTCATATGATGCTGTGTACGAATCATATACGGTGATAGAGGCCGTCCGGGATCCGTTTCTCCCGATGGCGGCGTTGGCGGGTGTGTTTCTCCTATTGGGTGCGGCATTGATGTGCAAGTGCTGTTTTGCGCCAGGTTGCGGTGCTGTGGCGCAGGCTGACGCAAAGCGTTCGATTGCCGACATGATTGTCTGTGTCGTCAGATTTGCTGTGGCAGCGGCTGTCGTGATGCTTCCGCTTTTCATCGCCGGACGCGTCCTTCTTGTGAAAGAGCTTGTTCCCGCTCTGCAGAGTCCTCTTCTGGTTCCGCATGTCGGGGCTTACATAATAGCCTACGCGATATTGATCTTTGCGGCGTTCGGGATCGGTAAAAGGTTTGTCCCTTTCGGTTTCTTTCTCATGACGCTTGCGCTTGTTCTAGGTGCATTGTGGGGCAAGATCTGCTGGGGGGACTGGTGGCAGTACGATCCCAAGGAGATGTGGTCGCTCGCCACATGGCTGACGTTTGCCGCATGGTTCCATTTCCGAAGAAACGAAACGGCTTCAAGATGGCTGCTTCGCTTTGGCGCAGTCATGATAATCCTGACCCTTACATGGGTCAATTTCTCCAAACTGTTCAAAGGGCTTCATTCATATGTATAAATATTCCGGTCATTTGTTCAAGATGGCAGTACTTTCATTGCTTTGCGTTGCCGTGGTGCTGTCTCCGCAGGTTTCCGATGCAGCCGTGAAGAAGGGGACTGCGAGAAAATCCGTCCAAAGACGTGCTGCGCCCAAGAGGACTGTAGCCAAGAAAAAGGTCGAGCCCAAAGCCGCCCCTACAGTAAGCCAATACAGGAAGGATCCGTATGTTGGGGCACTTGCAATCGATGTGAAGACCGGACGCGTCCTGTTTGCCGATGGAGCGGGGGCGATTGCGCGTCCCGCGAGCGTGACCAAGCTCATGACCGCGCTGCTTGTGTTGGAGGATGTGAAGGCCGGACGGTACAGGATGGATTCAATGGTTTCGGCGGGTCCGATGGCGTTGAGGATGGAGCCGAGCATAATAGGGTTTCTGGATCTCAAGACAAGGAAGCCGGTCTCCTGGTCTGTCGATACGCTTCTCTATGCGTTGATGATCAGAAGTGCGAACGACGCCGCCGTTGCTCTTGCGGAGCATTCCGCCGGTACGATGGAGAAGTTCGTTGCAAGGATGAACGCACGGGCGAAGTCTCTTGGAATGGACAAGACAGTATATTACAATCCGAACGGACTTCCCCCGAATTCCGCAAAACGCTATCCGTGGAAATCGTTCAATGTGACAACCTGCTACGATCAGGCGAAGCTTGCGCGCGAGATATTGACGAATCATCCGGAACTGCTTAAGTATACCTCTTGCAAGACATGGAAGATGCCCGATGGACAGACGATAATCAACCACAACAACGTAATGCGCATGGATAAATGGAAGATTGTCAATCCGGATGGAACGGAAGCTGTTGACGGTCTCAAGACCGCTACATCAACGCGGGCGGCAGCTCGGTGGTCCTTACCGGAAAGAGAAAGGGGCGTAGGGTGATAGTCGTGGTGCTTGGTTCGGCATCCGCGCAGCTGCGCGATTCCAACGCCCGCAACCTGATGGTTGACGCGTTATCCCTTTAGGATAGGTATTGCCGTAAAAGATGAAATTTGATATGCTTTCTCCTATTAGTGAAAAGCAAGATTGTTGGCCTGTCCATATGCATATGATGGGTGTCACAATGCATGTGGTTGGATTGCTTGGCACTCGTACAATTGTATATTCAAGAAAGGCTTCGGCATGAATCCCATATTTTCGGCAATAGTGCACTGTGTGGTCGGATGCAACATCGGTGCGCCAGATGGACAGACCCTCCATTTGCTCAAATGCGATACCGAAACCGGCGCTATGTCCCAGGTGCAGACAGTCAAAGGAGTACAGGGGACAAACTACTTCTGTTTCGACAGGGACTGCAAGAGCATCTACACATACTTCGGTACTGTCGTGGACGGAAAGAAACGCGGTACCATCGTCCGTTTACCGTTTGAGGACGGAAAGATAGGCGAGATGGTGAAGCTTGTGGAGCTTCCTTGCGAAACGCCGTGCCATATTTCGCTTTCGCCTGACGGCTCCAGACTTGCGTTTGCCTGCTATGGTTCTGCAACGGCAGGCACAGTTTCTATTGACGGAAGTGGCCTTGTGACGGTGGTTCATGATAATGAAGGTCTCGGAACGGACAAAAAGCGTCAGGAAAAGGCCCATGCGCACTGTGCGTTTTTCACTCCAGGCGGCAGTAAGGTCGGTATTGTGGATCTCGGAAAGGACAGCGTCCTTTTCTACGAAGCGGATACGATGAAGCCTGTTCCGTCCATGACGATACGTACCGATCCGGGTGACGGTCCCCGTCATGCGGTGTGGTCCAAGGATGGAAAGTTCCTGTTTGTGGTCAATGAGCTTGGAAACAGCGTGATGGGGTTTGAGTTCGACGGGATGAAATTTTCACGTACAGGCAAATGGTCCACGTTGCCGGAAGGTTTTACGGAGTGGTCCAAGGCGGCGGCCATAAAGCTTTCCAAGGATGGTTCTGTGCTTATGGCATCCAACCGTGGATATGAGAAGAATTCCATTGCCTTGTATGAAGTGAACCAGAAGAAAGGTACATTGACATTGCGCAATGTGGCTCCGGTGGACGGCATCTTCCCTCGCGACTTCGAACTTACGCCGGATGAGAGGTTTGTGATAGTCGGGCATAAACGCTCAAATGAGACGTGCATGTACCGCTTTGACCGTTCCTCTTTCACGCTTAAACCTGTCGGCGAACGTATTGGAATGTGGAATCCGCTGTGCTTTGGATTCATTGCAGGTGGCAGGTGACGGCAATCAGATTTCGGCAAGGCTAATAAATGCCAAATATGCTTGATTTCGGCAGACTAGAAAGAAGGAAGAGGGCGGTTGATATGACCAGACAGGCAACCTTGTCAGCAGCCATCATGCTGTGTGCGATGGCGTTCGGCGGTACTGTGAAAGTGCCGCTAAAGACCGGATGGCGGTTTGTTAAGGCTGACGATCCGGCGGCGGGAACAAGCCTGACGCTCCATGCGATGAGCGCAATACTTGACCGGGCGGAGAAGGGTGGAAATCTTGAGGGTCTGTCCCTACCTGCTTTCACTTGGGCAAAACCCGAATTTAATGATTCATCCTGGCGTACGGTGCGCGTTCCGCACGACTGGGGTGTGGACAGTCCTTTCGACTCCGACAGACCCTACGGCGACGCGTTCCTTGATGTTACCGGTGTCGGCTGGTATCGGCTCAAGTTGAGAGTTGACGACGGCGAACTGAAAGTCGGAGGCGGAAAGGTGTCCGTGCCGCAGAACGGACGGATCATTTTCGAGTGCGATGGAGCGATGAGCTATTCCATGCTCCATCTGAACGGAAAGTTCCTTGGCGGTTGGCCGTACGGCTACACGCGTTGGCGGATTGATCTGACGGAACATTTTTGCGCAGGCGAAAACACGCTTGCGATTCGCTGCCACAACATTCCACATTCGTCGCGCTGGTACACCGGCGGCGGGCTCTATCGCAACTGCCGTCTGCTTGTGTGCCCGGAAGATTATGTTATCCCCGGAAGTGTGTACATCACCACGCCCGAGGTGATGGCGAAGCGCGCGAAAGTTCGTGTGCGCTATGAGATGTCGAAGAGCGGCAGAAAAGAGCGCGTGTTCAATGTCGACAATCCGCGTCTCTGGGATATCGACGATCCGTATCTCTACACCGTGGATGTGGAGGGCGATTCGTACCGGTACGGCATACGCACAATTGCATACCATTCCGACGAACGCCGCTTTCAGCTTAATGGACGTACCGTGCCTTTGAATGGCGTTTCAATGCACCATGACATTGGTGTGCTTGGCGCTGCCTGGAACCGTGCGGCGCAGAAGCGCAGACTTCTCCTCTTCAAGGAGGCAGGGGTGACCGCGATACGTTCGTCGCACAATCCTCCGGATGAGGAACTGCTTGAGCTCTGTGATGAGCTTGGCCTTCTCTTCAAGGACGAGGTGTTTGACGAATGGCGGCATA
>JAFXEA010000315.1 GCA_017521065.1 Kiritimatiellia bacterium
GGCAAAACCGCCTATGAATATGACACAGCTTACAACAAAGCCGCATAAAAAAGGAGAAAAATATGAGAGCATTTAAAGTGACGCCAAAAGCATTAAGAATCCTCGCAAAAAAATTGACTCATTTGGCTTGCAATTCACGCAGCAAAGCTGCAAAGCGAAATAAGATTCTGCGACACGGTACAAATATTATAATATCTGTTCTCGTATTCACAGCTTTCACTCACAGACGTTTCCTCCAAGGACGTTCTTCCCATAAAGCACACGAGCCCCACGCTTGGTAGCGCAGGGCTTGCAGTAACGAACTTTTTGATATATTCGTTTAGCGTCCGGTCGTGGCGTTGACATGTGCGCCGCTTGGGCTTACGCCCGCGCCGGCACCCATACTGCCAACATTGGCATTAACGCCGATACAGCGCTGTTCGTTGCAGCATTTCTGCGGCGGGTGACGATACCCGTAAGGGTGAAACGGAGATGGGCGCACTACATAAGGCGAAGCCTTAAGCTGTGTGCTTACTGCGACGATTCAATCGCGCTCGTCGCGATTCGTCACCGCCGCAGTTTTAGTGGTCGCGGCGAAGCCGCACTGCACAACCGAGTAACCGATCACACACAGAGCAATATTACCATTGACTAAATATGTTAGGTATGGTAAACTTCGCCGCATTTAACTTTTCAGGAACAAAAAGGATAGTTCAAAATGACGTTAGATCAACTGAAAAAAGGGCAAATGGCCGAGATAACCGGCTATACCCTCGGCAACGCGGCGTACCGCGCAAAACTGCTTGCGCTAGGAATGACACGCGGCACTCAGGTGAAGATACTGAACATCGCTCCGCTCGGCGATCCGTTTGAGCTCGCGGTACGCGGCTTCCACCTTTCTCTGCGCAAGGCGGAGGTTGGCGTCATAAAGGTGAAGGTTCTCGAAAAAGGAGTCGCAAAATGAAGACAATCGGTCTAATAGGAAACCCCAACTGCGGAAAGACCACAGTTTTCAACGGTCTTACAGGTTCCCATCAGCATATCGGCAACTGGCCGGGCGTTACTGTGGAGAAGAAAGAGGGAGACTTCGCCCTTCCCAAGGCTGGAGACGTAAAAATCGTTGATCTTCCCGGCATTTATTCGCTAACCGCTGCGAGCGAAGACGAAAAAGCGAGTCTTGAATACGTTCTTTCACACGAGGCCGACCTCTACATAAACGTCATAGACGCAACGGCCATCGAACGCAACCTCTACCTTACGCTTCTCATGTGCGAGCTTAAAGTTCCGATGGTGATCGTCGTCACCATGATGGACATCGCCCGACAGCGCAGGACGGTCATAGATCTCGACCACTTCTCCAAACATCTCGGAGTGCCGGTGATCGGCGTGAACGCGACCGACCCGAAGGACATCGCGAAGCTCCGTATGCTTTTGGACGAAGCAGTCGCAAAGCCCAAAGTGCCTCGCGTTCCGATCGAATTTCCCAATGAACTCGAACAGGAAATCGACATCCTCGCCTCGGCATCGGTGAAGACCGCCGAACATTACAAAGTCGATCCGCGCTGGGTGGCGATGAAGGCAATTGAAGGCGATCCTCTCATCCGCCGGCAGCTTGAGCGCCACCGCGACATGGCGCCGGAAGTCATAGACGGCACTGTGAAGCGCTGCAGCGATGTTCTCGGGGATCCGCCGGACGTCGTGCTCGCAGAGACGCGCTACGGAGTGATCGCGGGGCTGGTGAAGGATGTTGTCCGTACGGTGCCGGACAAAGTGTTCCTTTCTGAAAAGATCGACAAGTTCGTGATCAACCGTTTCCTCGGCATCCCGATCTTTCTCGGTGTGATGTACATGGTTTTCTGGGTGACGCAGGTAATCGGCGGCGCGTTCATCGACTTCTTCGACATCGCAGGCGACACGCTTTTCGTGAGCGGAATATCCGAGCTGCTCGGAAAATTCGGTGCGCCGGAATGGCTTATCGCCGTAATTGCGAACGGCGCGGGTTCGGCACTTCAGACAGTAGGCACCTTCCTGCCGCCGGTCGGATTCATGTTCCTTTGTCTCTCGATCCTCGAGGACTCCGGCTACATGGCGCGCGCGGCGTTCGTGATGGACAGGTTCATGCGCTGGATAGGTCTTCCCGGAAAGAGTTTCGTGCCGATGCTCGTTGGATTCGGATGCAGCGTTCCGGCGATCATGGCGACACGCACCCTCGAATCCAAACGAGACCGTCTGCTTACGATCTTCATGACGCCGTTCATGAGTTGCAGCGCGAAACTTCCAGTGTGGGTTCTCTTCAGTGTGGCGTTCTTTCCGGAGAATCCCGGCATGATGATCTTCGCTCTTTACTTGTGCGGAATCGTTCTCGGTATCGTCACCGGACTTCTCATGAAGCACACGCTCTTTCAGGGTTCACCTACGCACTTCATCATGGAGCTGCCGCCGTATCACATGCCGCGTCCGAGGCACATCTTCCTCCACACATGGGAACGGCTGAAGATTTTCATCTGGCGCGCAGGCAAGTTCATCGTTCCGATGGTGCTCGCGCTCGGCATCCTCAACACGATCGGCACAGACGGTTCAATCGGCAATGAGGACAGCGAAAAGTCGCTCCTCTCAGTCGTCGGACGCAGCATCACGCCGGTCTTCGAACCCATCGGAGTCGAAAAGGACAACTGGCAGGCAAGCGTATCCATCTTCACCGGCCTTTTCGCGAAAGAAGCCGTGATCGGAACGCTGAACGGCCTGTACGGACAGGATGATGCGCAAGAAGCCGCAAAACCCGCCACTAAAGCGACAAACGGCGAATCCGCCGCCGCAGAGGAGAAAGAGGAATACTCCCTCATTGGCGGACTCAAGGAAGCGTTCGCATCCATCCCGGCCAACCTCGCCGATGCGGCGGGTGCGATCTTCGATCCGCTCGGTTTCTCCGGTGCCGCCGAAGACGTGACCGAAGGCGAGGAGAAGGAGGCGAACGAGGCCACAATCAACGGCCTCAAGAGGCATTTCACAAAAGGCTTCCATCAGGCGTTTGCGTTCCTGCTGTTCGTCCTGCTCTACGTGCCTTGCATTGCCGCTACAGGAACGGTGTTCCGCGAAGTGGGCAAGGGTTATGGAATCGTGTTCGTCGCCTACCTTACAACAGTCGGATGGAGCGTCGCAACAATATATCATGCCTTAATGGTCAGTCATAGCAGTCTCTGGTTCTGCATCGGCGCAGGAATGCTTGCTGCGATGTTTGGATCTTTCTGGGCTTATGGCAAGAAACACCGGGTTGACATGATCTGATGTACTGCGGCAGGGCGGTTTGTCCACAAATACGCCCTGCCAAAAAGCAGAAAAGCAGCACTCTCACCCAGAACAACCTCGAATAACGGGAATAGCACTCCCTGCACACCCGAACTGTCTTTAAATCAAACGAAAGGAAAAACGAAAATGAAAGCAAAAACCATAACCACTATGTCAGCGGCAATGTTCGGACTTGCCGCCTTAGCTGAAGCGCCCTCCTCGTCAGGCTGGAGCTATGAGCCGGGGTCGGGCATCTCCTTCAGCGAAACGCCGATCGTGACAGCGGAATTCGGCGTGTCGTTCGATTCACGCTACATGACCTACGGCGTGATCGACGGCAAGGACCCGATCATAGTCCCCGGCGCGACGGCCACTTTCTTCGACTGGGTGTATTTCGGCGTTGAGGCAATCTTCGATGCCACCAAAGGCAACGGCAAGCGCGGCGGCTACGGAAATCGCGCCGGCAAGTACACAACGCTCGACACCTTTGTCGGCATCGCGCATGAGTTCGATCTCGGCGAGACGCTCGGCGCACTCGGCGTAGATGTGGGCTACATGTACGAATACATGCCGCGTCTGGACGATGAAGTCGGCGACACGCAGTACTTCACGGCGGAACTCTCACTTGGCGACCTCTGGTTTGAACCAACCCTCGCATTCGAGCGCGACATCATGGCGGACAACGGAACGTACGTCAACTTCGAGATCGGCCACACATTCGAGCTTACCGAAAGCCTCACACTCCGTCCCGCTGTCGGCCAAGGCTTCGGCAACTCGCTTCGCACCAAGGGTTATTTCTCGGAACTGGAGAAAGTCGAAGGCTTTGACCACGGCGGCCTGATGGATACGACGGTTCGTCTCGATCTTGAGTACGCCATCACCGACTGGCTCACCTTTGGTGCATATATCGCCTACTACGACTACCTCTTCGACGGCAATATGCGCGAAGCGGCGGCAGCCTACAACGGGGAATGGGGCGCAGGCGAGGACAAGACATGGAATGTTGTCGGAGGTCTTTCGCTCACCGCAACGTTCTAAATGATATAATTTTGCCCGTTGGAAGGATTGTCTTTAAGCAGGACGCATCCTGCCGACAGACAATCCTTCTACATTTGAAGAGAGGTGAAATATGGATATGCTTATAGAATGCTGCAAAGCTCTCTGGAACGTATTTGCAATGATGGCCCCGTGGCTTATCATCGGATTCTTCATCGCCGGAATCATGGCCGTATGTCTGCCGCGTGATTTCGTGATGCGCTTTCTCGGCGCTTCCGGAGGAATCAAAAGCATCATCCGCGCCGTCGTGATCGGAGTGCCGCTGCCGATCTGCTCATGCGGAGTGATCCCGATATCGACAGCCTTGCGCAATAACGGCGCCAGCAAAGGAGCCACAGCCGGTTTTCTCATCTCAACTCCACAGACCGGCATCGACTCCGTTCTGGCCACCTACGCGCTCATGGGGCCTCTCTTTGCCGTTGCGCGTCCTGTCGCGGCATTCGTGACAGGGCTTGTGGGCGGATGCGCCGTCCATGCGCTCTCGGACAACGATTCGCCGTCATGCACCGCGAACCAGCAATCAAATCCGCCGACGCGCAATCTGCGCACTATCTTGTGGCAGGGCTACATCCGTCTTTTGGGCGGCATTGTAAAACCCCTTTCCTTCGGACTTCTCATATCGGCGCTCGTTGCGGCATTCGTGCCGGACGACTTCTTTGCATCCACCTTGGCCGGACGCGATTATCTGGCGATGCCGATAATGGCGCTCATCGGATTTCCGATGTATATCTGCTCGACGGCTGCCATCCCGATAGCGACAGCAATGATGATGAAAGGCCTGTCCCCAGGGGCGGCGTTTGTCTTCCTGATGACGGGCCCCGCCATCAATGCAGTATCGATAACGACTATTGCTTCTCTCATCGGCAGACGCGCAACGTTCGCATATATTGCGGTGATATTTCTCGGTGCCATTCTCTCCGGAACGATCGTAAACCTGCTCGCAGGAAACATCGAAGCGATTTCCGTCAAATGCGCAGCCTGCACCTCACTTCCGGCGTTCAATCATATTGCCGGCATCGTACTCGCGATCCTCATGGTCAACGCCTACATCCGCGTCCCGAAGATGAAATAGCCTCATTATCACATAAAGAAAAACTCTACGCTCCTCCGCGTCTTTGCGTATCCGCATAAAAATAATCCGATTCTTCAACTGGCGGCAAAGTCCTAAAGCTCGGCATCCGCATAAAACTCGTCTGCACTGGCGAAACCTAAAATATCAAGAATTATCTCACCTTCTTCCATGAGACTCCTGTCATTCAGGATGTCGGCACGCCAGAACCAGCCGCCGGCCAGAAGAACCGCAAGCGCCGCAGCCACGGACATGGACATGGACGGGACGAATTTACGCCAACGTCTTTTACGCTCCGCCTCACGCCTGATGGCAGTTATGATTGCCGCATCGACCTCGGCTGACGGCACTGCCGACATTGACCTTTTCAATACGGCTTCAAAATTGCCAACTTTCATTTCAAGACTCCTTTCTCCGCCAGCGCAGCCTTCAGACTTTTCACAGCGTTGTGCATCCGCGCAAGCACCGTTCCTATAGGCGCGGCAAGCATATCCGCAATCTCCTTGAACGACAACTCTCCATTGATGCGCAGCAGCACAATCTCCCTTTGCGCCGCTGGCAATGCGTCAATTGCATCGCAGACCGCGCTTTTCCTCTCCCTTTCTTCAATCTGCATCAATGCATCTGCCGCCGCATCATCCCTCAACTGATCAACCACCGTATGCTCCCCTTCGCCGTCAGCACAAACCGGAGCGTCCAGAACCAGCGACGGCGACTTTTTCCGCATGCGGTCAGTCGTTTTATTGCGCACAATCTGCCAAAGCCAAGCCCTAAAATTCCCAGAACGATAATTGGAGGCGCTGCGGATTACCTTGAGCCATACATCCTGATAGATATCCTCAGCTTCAGCGGCGTCGCCAGTCATTCGCATCAGCCATGAATAGACGCCTTGGCGATAGCGGAGATACAGCGTCTCCATCGCTGCGGCATCACCGACGATGAACGCAGCCATGAGTTCATCGTCGGTATTATGTGCCTTGCCGGACATCCGTTATTCCGAAACTGCCGGATTGCGGGATGCGCCCCTTCTTCCATTGCCGCGCATTGGACGGCGACCAGGCTCTGCCGCCCCCACTCCCCGGCGCATAGAACGGCGCATCTGCCCCCGTTCCATCATCATGTTGCGGGCGTTCTGCATCTGCTCTTCAGTAAGATTCTCGCGCAACATAAGAATCGTCTTCACCGAAAGGCGAGCCTGATCAGCACGAAGTTTGGCGACCTCATCGATCTTTGCCATAACCTCCTTGCTGTCGGTAGCCTTGTCGGCAAAAAGCTTGCGCATAAGTTCCGCCTGTTCACGGGAAATCTCCCTGACTTTCTTTTCTATGGCATTCCCTTCATCCTTGATTTTTTCCAAATCGGCAAGAAGCTTGTCAGCCTTTGCCTTGTCGGAAATTCCCAGCTTCTCAAAGTTCTCCTTCTTCGTAAACATCCTCACAAGCCACGGCCCCTGCCCGCCCATCATCGGCCGCTGCGTCATCCGTGCACCATTCGGCTTTTCCGGCGACGTTTCAGCATTATCTTGCGCAAAAACGCCTGAAGACGCAATTGCCGCCAATGCAATGATCATAAGTCTTTTCATACTGTCTTTCTCCATTTGTTATGGTTGTTATGATAACATAAACGAACGAAGTGCGATTTTATTGTCTCTTTAGGAAAAATTTGTGCAACGGTTCATAGCCCCTTGACTTCACAAGCGGATCCCAATTCTTCGGAAGTTCAATTTTAATCGTCGCAAAACCACCGCCCGGCACGCAAAGTGTCTTGTTGCGTGACGCATCGCCTGTTACGACAAAAGCGCTTTTACCAGCCGCCATTGCAGGCACTGTTGAAAGGCGCCCCAGATTTGTCCATCCCAGCCACGGCGGCACCGGTGTAATGCTCGCACCCTCCCTTTTTGAAATTCGATATTCATGGCGTTTCAGCGAATATCGTGACGTATCCTGCGCACTTCCGGGATTGCCCCAATAGTTGGCAAACGCCCGTTGCGAAAGTGGAATACGGGCAGTATCAATCAAAGCCTTCTCTAACGCCGTTTTGGAAGGATAGATTTGCGCCAGACTGCTTGCCGTTTCTGGAGTGATGAGAAATGTCCGATATACGCATGGCATACCGCTTGCCACCGCCATCTGGGATTTCTCCACCGCATCCCATGCCATCATGTCCTTTATCCGCTCTCCATTGACGGTCGCCGGCACAAGATTGTTTCCCCAGTTTATGGAAGATGCCGCCGTTACGGTTGAGTCTTCCAACGAATATCCTTGATTTGCATGATGCGGACTCCAGCCGATTTTGAGCGCCTGTACCTCATCCTCCACAAGACACCACGGCATCAGATATCCAAACGTCCCCATCCTATTTTCCTTGATGCGATATCCGCCAAGGTTCAACATGGCCAGATTGACAAACCTCCCTATCATTACATTTTTCGGTGCGGAAATTTCACCTTGCCCCATGTCGAAACCAAGCTGCCTCGCCACAGGGCCATTGAGCCAGCAATACGGCGTCCAACCATGCGTTGACGCAAGCGGACGGCGAAAATCTCCAACCTTCATAGCTTTGACAAACGCAATCAGAATCGGCATGTGCTCCGGCAGACAACCGGCCATGACACCGTTAACCGCAATGTCCTTCACCGTGACATTCCGCTGCGACGGCGGAATCATTCCTATTGATACGTTCGGAGGATAATCCGTAAACCTCAAAAATTCGGCGACACAATCTTCCGTCGGCAGGTTTACCGGCAACCCGTCAGTCCATCCGGAATCAAGAAACATCTGCCGCAATTCTCTCTCGGTTCCTGATAAGACATTTTCCCTTCTTTGCGAAGGGGAAAACTGCTCTTCCCGCTTGTTTTCCTCTTTCAATGCCCGACATATTTGCGGCCAGAGGACATTTCGCGTTTTTTCTATAAGCTGATCTCTTGTTTCTGACGAAAACGCGCCGGGATATTCCGCTATGCGCAAACAACCGACACCGGCCGTTTTCGCGGTATTCCGTGCCTGCGCGGTGAATCCTGGCGCAGTTATCATTACGGATGGGATCCCTATCGCCTCAGCGGCAATACATGATCCAACTTCTTTCGGAGTGCAAAGCCCGCAACCGCCATTGCCTGAAATCACGACATCGACGCCATACTCCCGCAGCCTTTTCTGAAATTCGTCCTTTTCGCGCCGCACAACGCCGGGACGCGGATAAGGTCCCGCCGAGCCGATTTCGTTAAGCAGATACACTTTCGCTGATGGATGGGCTGTTAGAATA
>JAFXEA010000316.1 GCA_017521065.1 Kiritimatiellia bacterium
CCGCGAGCAGGGCATTGACATATCGGTCAAGCCTGTCGCGTTCGCCGACTACTTCCTCAACAAGGCCGAATTCGCCGCCGAGAAGTTTGGCGTGGACAAGAAGTTCGCGTTCGGCGGAGCCAACGGCTACAAGAAGATCATGGCGATGCCGGAGGTGGATGTCGTCATTCTCACTACGCCGCTCAATTTCCGTCCGATCCACACGATGGCTGCCGTCAAGGCCGGCAAACACGTGTTCGCGGAGAAGGGTGTCGCGGTCGATGCGCCCGGCGTGCGCCTCATGATTGAGGCTTCACGTCTTGCCGCCGACAAGGCCCTTACGGTGGTGTGCGGAACGCAACGCCGTCACCAGCGCGGTTACCTGCAGGTCAAGAAAGCTCTTGATGACGGAATCATCGGACCTATCCTTGGCGGCGAGGTGTACTGGAACAGCCGCGTTCCGTGGGTGCGCGAGCGTACGCCGGAGATGAGCAACAAGGACTATCTCTGCAACAACTGGCTCAACTTCACGGAACTTTCCGGCGACCACATCTGCGAACAGCACGTCCACAACATCGACGTCGCGAACTGGTACATCGGCCGTTTCCCGAAGACGGCTCTTGCGTTCGGCGCCCGCACTCGCCGCGTGAGCGGAAACCAGTACGACTTCTTCTCGGCGGATCTCGACTACGGCGACGGTGTGCATATCCATTCTATGTGCCGTCAGGTCTCCGGCTGCAAGGACGACGTGCGCGAATTCTTCCGTTCCAGCAATGCGATCATTTCCACGAGCCACAGGGCACAGGTTGTCAGGAGCGCCGCGGACAACAAGAAGATTGCGCTTCCCGGCGACTATCCGGACGTGAACCCCTACGTGCAGGAACACGTGGATCTTCTCAAGAGCGTTCTTGGCGCAGGTCCGTACTATAACGAGGGTGAGGCGTGTGCGCTTTCGACGGCGTGCGGCATCATGATCCGCATCTCTGCCTACACCGGTCAGATCGTCACGATGAATGACATCATCAAGACCGAGTCTTCTCCCTTCTACAAATATGCATGCACGCCCACGCCGGAGGACTTCGAGAAGGACGGCGACGTTCCGATGCCTGAGTACGGCGAGAACCAGTGGCCGCTTCCCGGCGTCGCGTGGGAAGATCCCAGGAAGAAGAAAAAAGCATAAGGTGTTCTGCCCGTTCCCGTTTCGCTGAATGGTGTGAAGGAGTTGTGATTCGACATGAAGAAAAAGGTATTCATAGATGGTTCGGCCGGAACAACCGGTTTGCGGATACGGGAGCGTCTCGCCGAGCGCGACGACCTTGAGGTCGTCGTTCTCGCCGAGGAGGTCCGAAAGGATATCGAGGCGCGTCGCGCCGCGCTGAACGCAGCCGATGTTGCGTTCCTCTGCCTGCCGGATGCGGCGGCGATCGAGGCGGTGTCGCTTGTCGACAACCCGGACACCGTCATAATCGACACGTCCACGGCGCATCGCACGAACGATGGTTGGGCGTACGGCTTTCCGGAGCTCGCAGGGCTTCGGGAGCGCATTGCGGCGTCAAATCGCATCGCGAACCCTGGATGCCACGCGACTGGATTCATCGCCCTTGTCGAGCCGCTCGTGAGGGCGGGACTCGTTTCCCGTGATGTTCCGCTTTCGGCATTCTCGCTTACAGGATATTCTGGCGGCGGAAAGAAGATGATTGCGGAGTATGAGGATGGCGGCGCGCCGGTGTCGGGCCTGATGGCTGGAGGACGGCAGTACGCTCTTGGACAGAAGCACAAGCATCTGCCTGAGATCGTGAAGCTCTGCGGACTCTCCGTGGCGCCGATGTTCTGTCCCATTGTGGTTCCGCACCATTCAGGAATGGAGGTTACGGTGCCGCTTTTCGCAAAGGATCTGAAGGGTGGAATAGACGATGTGAAGAGTCTTTACCGTGATGCGTATGCGACAGGACTCGTGCAGTTTGTCGAGGATGCCGATGAAGGTGGGTTCCTTTCATCTGCAAAGCTTAGCGGCAAAGATACGCTTGAGGTCGCCGTGTACGGAAACGATGAGCGTATCATCCTCGTGTCGCGCTTCGACAATCTCGGCAAGGGTGCGTCCGGTGCGGCGATACAGAACATGAACATCGTCCTTGGTGTGGACGAGAAGACGGGGCTTAGCGTGTGATGGAACTTTACGTAGCTACGCACAATGCGCACAAGCTTCGCGAAATCGGGGAGATTCTTCCCGGTTTCACGATTCTTTCAGAGGATCCTGATGTGGAGGAGACCGCTCCAGATTTCGCGGGCAACGCACTTATCAAGGCACGGGCGATTGCCGCCGCCCACAAGGGATGTTGGGTGATGGCGGACGATTCCGGGCTTGAGGTCGCCGCACTTGGTGGCGAACCGGGTGTCCGCAGTGCGCGTTATGCGGGCGAGCCTTCGAACACTCCGGCGAACAATGCGCTTCTCCTCAAGAATCTTGAGGGAGTGGCGGACCGCCGTGCGAACTTCACGTGCTGCGTTGCGCTTGTCGATCCCGATGGCGTGGAGCATGTCCTTGCGGGTCGCTGCTACGGCACGATTGCGCAGTCGGAATCAGGCGGTGGCGGTTTCGGGTACGATCCGCTCTTCATCCCTGATGGGTACGTAAAGTCGTTCGCAGAGCTTTCCGCCGACGAAAAGAACGCCATATCACATCGCGGCCGTGCGCTTGCCGAGG
>JAFXEA010000317.1 GCA_017521065.1 Kiritimatiellia bacterium
GCCCGTGCGAGAGTAGGGCGCCGCCGGCTTTTTTCTTTTTTATTTCGAGAGGCATCCGGTACCGGATGCCTTTTGTGTTTTTGGGGAGCCGGCGTCGCCCGTGGGGCGCACCCCTCTAGCGACCGCTTCGCGGCTCGCTCCGTTCAGGCCAGATGTCGTTGTTAACGACGGGGACATCAACGATACCGGACGCGATTCCCATGCTGTCGCATACTACAAAGCGAGGTGTGACGCCAGGCTTGGAAAGATCCCTCATATAGCATGCATGGGCAACCATGAACTCGGCTTTCTCCCGAAGGAGCTCTTGAAGATCCGTTCCAGCGAAGTCATCCGTGCCGAATTCAACTCGATATTCGGTTATGCCTCTGATGAGCAGCTTGTCCACAGGGTTATCGGCGGCTATGACTTCATCGCGCTTTCGCCGAATGCGTCGTCGCGCTACAAGACGCATGAAATCGAAATGCTCAAGACAGCGCTCGACAAGGCGGTCGAACGCGATTCAGAAAAACCGATATTTGTCGTTACCCATTATCATGCGAAAGACACGGTAAACGATTCCGACAACGCGAACCGGGGAGGCGACAGGCTTCGCCGTCTCTTCAATGCCTATCCTCAGGTGGTGAGCATTTCTGGACACACCCACAATCCGCTGCAGGATCCTCGCTCAATATGGCAGGGCGAGTTCACCGCCGTCGACACTTCGACGCTTTGCTACGGTTGCGTATCCTTGAAGCCTCCGGCCGTCAACCAGATATCGTGCCTTATTCCATATGGACACGAATCGGTGGGGTGCATGCTCCTTGAGATCTACGCTGATAGGCTGGTGTTTCGCCGCTTCTCTGTGCCGGATCGCCGCGAGATCGAGGTGCAGTCTCCTTGGACTGTGCCTTGGCCGCATGTCCCCTCGTCCGCGACGTATTCGTTTACTGTCCGCAGGGCGTCCGAAAAGGCGCCTCAGTTTGCGTCTGATGCCGAGCCGACGGTTTGGTACGACTTCGGGTATGTGTTCCTGATGTTCAATGTTGTTGAGGATGGTTCGTCGGTGTTTGGCTATCGCATTGAATTGACGCCTGACGGGGGAGCGCCCCGTTCCTGTTTCCTGCTTTCCGACTATTACCGTATTCCGGAGCATCGCCAGAACCGGGTGGTGTTCAGGGCTCCGCCGGATCTGTTGGAGGGCGGAATGAGCTACCGTTGCCGTATATTCCCTGTCGGCTTTTTCGGAACTGAGGGGAAACCGCTTGATTGGCGTTTTACCGTCCTAAAGAACTATCGTTGCCTCAAGGATAAGCCCAACTGCGTGCAGGAATAGTTTGCCCGTCGGCATCCACTGACGGATGCATGCATCAAAAAAAAAGGTTTTGCAAAACGCAGAAAGAAGGGGTTAATCAAAATCTTCCGATATGCTATAATTCACCGCCATGGAATTGATAACGCAGATATTGGAGCGCAATGCGCGCGAATGGCCGAACGATGTCGCCCTTGTGGAGATAAATCCGCAGGAGCTGGAGAAGCGCAATACCACATGGCGCGAGTATTCTCTCATAGAGTCGAATCCGCTTGAGGCGTTCCGCAGTGAAATCACGTGGGAGGAGTTCGACAGGAAGGCGAACAGGTTTGCCAACTTCCTTCTGAGCCGCGGACTGAAGAAGGGTGACAAGGTCGCCATCCTGCTCATGAATTGCCTTGAATGGCTGCCTGTCTATTTTGGCGTTCTCAAGGCTGGCTGCATGGCCGTGCCGCTCAACTTCCGCTACACCGCGGACGAAATCAAGTACTGTCTTGAGCTGTCCGATGCTGACGTGCTCGTTCATGGCCCTGAGTTCACGGGGCGCATTGAGCAGATAATCGACCGTATTCCGCGCATCAGGTTCAGCGTGTATGTTGGTGACGACTGTCCGAGTTTCGACGTCAGCTACAAGACGATGGTCGGCTACTGCTCGTCCAAGGCTCCAGCTGTTTCGATCTCTCCTGAGGATGACGCCGCAATTTATTTCTCTTCCGGTACGACTGGCTTCCCGAAGGCCATCATCCTCCGCCATCTTTCGCTGATGCACTCCTGCAAGGTTGAGCAGAACCATCATGGGCAGACGAAGGACGATGTGTTCCTCTGCATACCTCCTCTCTACCACACCGGCGCGAAGATGCACTGGTTCGGAAGCTTTCTCGTGGGTGGCAAGGCTGTACTGCTCAAGGGCGTCCAGCCAGAGTGGGTGCTTCGCGCCGTAAGTGAGGAGAAGTGCACGATCGTGTGGCTTCTCGTTCCGTGGGCGCAGGATATCCTTGACTCCATCGAACGTGGAGACGTGAAGCTTGAGGATTATGCCCTTGACCAGTGGCGGCTCATGCACATCGGTGCACAGCCTGTTCCCCCGGCGCTCATCAAGCGCTGGAAGACGATTTTCCCGAAGCACGACTACGACACGAACTACGGCCTTTCCGAATCGACAGGACCCGGCTCCGTCCATCTTGGCGTGGAGAACATCGACCATGTGGGCGCCATCGGCATAGCCGGATACGGTTGGGAGACCAAGATAATCCGTCCTGACGGTTCGCCCGTTGCTCCCGGCGAGGTCGGTGAGCTTGCGCTCAAAGGTCCCGGCGTGATGAAGGAATACTACAAGAATCCGGTCGCCACGAAGGAGATTCTCTCTGAAGATGGATGGCTTCGCACCGGCGACATGGCAGAGGAACGCGACGGATTCATATACCTTGTGGACCGCGCAAAGGATGTGATCATCACCGGAGGCGAGAATCTCTACCCCGTGCAGATTGAGGACTTCCTCCGCGCCAATCCGAAGGTTAAGGATGTTGCTGTCATCGGATTGCCTGATGCGCGTCTTGGCGAGATTGCCGCTGCCATCATCGAGGTGAAGGAGGGTGAGTCTCTCTCCGAGGATGAGGTGAACCGCTTCTGCTTGGAGCTGCCGCGCTACAAGCGTCCTCGCAAGCTCATATTCGCC
>JAFXEA010000318.1 GCA_017521065.1 Kiritimatiellia bacterium
CGAAGTCGAAACCTCCTCGAATACACCAAGACGCACATCAGCCAAGGACATCTCCGCAGACGCAAGATCCTCGCAGGCGGCACGGAAATCGGCATCGTACCGGCCGAAATCCAAAAGCAGCATTTCAAAGCCTATGCTTCCCTTGAAACGTCCTGAGTTGTGTCCGGAATAGTGCGAAGTGTTGTTATGGGTGGACTGACCGTAGCCTGCGGACATCGTCAGGTGCGGCATGAAAGGACGTCCACTCTCGATGGACTTCAGAGCCATCAGCTTCGACTCGACCGCAAGCTCTGCGGACATCACCTCCGGACGGTTCGTGAGCGCAAAATCCACATAGTCGGCGAGCTGGAAGCCAGTAAGTTTCACTCGTTGCGCAGGCTGGGAAAGCTGTGGATCCACAGACTGCATCACCTCCATCTTGGCGGTGTCTGCATTGTGTATGGTTTCACACGCTGCCAGAAGCACCATCGGCAGAACAGCGGCACGGCGGACAATTGTTCTAATAGATTTCATTGCCGCACATTATACCAAAAGAATCGCCGAAACCTTAAACATCTGACATGAAACGCAACCGCAAATTTCAGTCTCTGACCTTGCCGTGCATAATTCCCTGAACAAGCCTTCGTCATACTGCGCGTATCTATCTGATGCGAGCGATTGGAGCATCTGTAGACGCAAGCCACGCCTCAAAACGCCTATATGCGTTGGCGTTCCTTCTGCGAGACAGAATCTTGACAAGAGACACCACTGCCAACGAAACAGCGCTTCACGATATCCATTTTCAGAACCGCTGAATGGATACACCCATCCCGGATAGCGCGAATAATCACATGCCTTGGCCTTCAAAAGCGACGCAACATATGACTTGCCTGCGTCTGTAAGGATCCCTAACAAGATATCCTCCGCACCTGAGATATCAATACGGCCAGCTATGCACAATGCTTTAAGACGATTGGGATATGCGTAATCAACCAAAGGATCAAGCCTACCACCAGGATTACGCATAACCTCACCAAAGGTTTTAGCCGCGCGCCTGTCTCCCATAATACCGAGAGCGATTGCAAAGTTCGTCGCATATCGCCGTTCTCCATCCGACATATCGCGCACCAACACTGCAGAAAGAGATTTCTCTTCGGATTAATTCTCGCGGTTCCAATGATGTAAACGAGAATTCTGTTCGGACTAAATCTCTACTGACAAAATAGGTTGGAGGCAAAGGCATGAGGTTGACTAATGGGTTGGGCAGAAATCTACACTTCTATACAAAAGCACAAAAAAATCCACTGATTATTCATAAAGTGAATTGAATAATTTTAACATTCCGCCGATGATGTCATCCGCCACCGACGGACCGAACGGAGATGTAGCCGCCTCATAGCCGCCAGTTTTATAGGCATCAGAAAACGGAAAGTATCCGCGGCTACCGTTGACAAGACACATAAGAAGCGTAATCTTGAACGGCGAATCTTTCTTGACAATCTTGCCGACATCATTGAAAGGCTCTCCGGAGAAGCCACCGAAAACAACCGAATCGCCAATTGATATCCCATAAAGCGGAAGATCATGGAAAGCGGCATGTTTTGCCATGCTAATGATGCGACGCGCACGAGCAACCTCTGTCGTCAGCTCCATACCCTTCCACGGAAGCTCGGCATCCTTTCCCGCTTGATGTATCGCCCACACCTTTTCCGCCCAGGCAAGATTCTTCTCGTCCGTATCCTTTGCCTTATTGGCAGGAACACGCACCTGCTGCATCGTGAAGCGCACTTCGCCGACTTCAAGCGGAATGCACTTCATCCACACCGATAGAGTAGCGCCAACTAGAACGTTAGCCATATGCCAAGCATGATCGTAACCACGGTCAACATCGTCGAAATCCCGCTTGAGACCATTGCGCTCGTCAGGACGTGGCATGACATTCACATGATTGACATCACCTTGCGCTCCGTTCAGCACGATGCAATGTGTCTTGCCTAATGTAGCCGCCTCAAACACTGTACGGGTAAGCCCCGGCCAGTCGGCGGTAATGGTCTCACCGCCGACGACATCAGGATGCGTCTGGAAATTGATGACACAGATCGGCTAGCCTCCTTCTCGGTCTATGCGCAAAACCTGAACCTCCTCATCCGGCGGCAGACCGTAGGGTTTTACGATATCGGGATTGTTAACGCCTGGATTCGTGCGCACATTTCCGTCCTTCATGATATAGCGGCGGCCAAAGGAAATGCGTCTGGCGACGGTCCTCTGATATGAAATCCTGGACGGTTTCATGTCGCGAATTGCATTTACCGCAGCATCCGCCACACGCGACTTTACCATCTTCAGATAAAGTTCGTCCTTTTCATCCATGTCATGGCCGGAAAACGATGTCCCGGTCTTTCTGCTCATGGCCAGATGCCCACCATCATGGGTGTGGGACGAATGGATCATTATCGCTCCATAAGCGACACCTGTTGCCTTTGTCACCGCACGGCGCATTTCGTCGCCTATATCATCGGTCATCAGCACAGTGTCAACCTGCATGACGAGTGCGGTGTTTTTCCCGTCGGAAAAGACAATGCATACAACCTTCAGCGGATCAAGCACCTCTTTAGCATAACGTGCATTGTAATATCCGGGCATATACACGCCAAGCGGCGGAGTGATGTCCGTCTGGGCGTAACCCGCCTTGAATTCCATGGCCGACACCGACGCATACGCACCCAATGCAAATATCAATAAAACCGTCTTCTTCATTGATCTCATTCCTTTCATGGTCTTAATTCATTTGAAACAAGACGTTTCCGTCTGTTTTGACCTTATCCGCCACAGACAAAAGTCCACCTAAAAAACACTTCAAGCTCCCATAACCAATCCCAAAGATCAATCCGGGAAGAACTGTCGGATCCACTACCGGAACAGAAGGCGCAATCCGCGAGGTGTGCTTTTGAAGCTGACATCAAGGACATCGTCCATGCTCACGCACCGAACCGAATCAAACGTCTCGCACACAGTCGCCGATGACGACACGGCGACTGAATTGAATGCACCGACCATGATACCGCTTGAAGCAAAGGTTGCACAGGGCTGATACCCCGATGGCAACTCAGCTGAGGCGGCAGAAACGGAAGCCAGGACTCCGACGACAAAAAACAAACACGTGAGTGAGTTCATCGTCATTCTCCTTCAGTGCAAAGGAACGCAAAGCCTGAACCCGATGGCATTCCATGTCGTATCCGGGCTCTGACTGGAACGGGACGAAAGCAATCCACCATTATCATAGTAATAGCATCCACCCTTGTGTACACGGGCAGTCCCCTGCATTCCTCCGACAGGATCGATATGGACCTTTCCCGTGTCAATATCCTCAAAACTGATATACCAATCGAGGCAGACCTCAAAGACATTTCCGATAACGTCATACAAACCAAAGGAGTTCGGCTGATAAGAGCCTACGGACGCAAGCCCAGCGGAATATCCTTCACAGTCAGGTTCATTCTTATCCGATGAGAAGCGTCCAAACTGCGAGATATTGGCTTCTGTATCAGTTCCGTCTCCGAACGTTGCGGCAGTCACTCCGGCACGTGCCGCATACTCCCACTGTGCCTCCGTTGGCAGATCAAACAAAAGCCCGCATTTCTTCCGCAGTGAAGCAATGGTACTGTTGTCATCGACTGCATGAGACTCCCAGAAATCCAAAGTTCCATCGGACTTGAACGTCGGCCATTGAGCACCCTTCACCGCACCACGAAGCTTTACGTACGTTCTGTTGTTGTGCGGCACAGATCCTTCAAGCGCATCGAAGGCCGCCGCACCTACCTGAGCTAACGTCAATTCGTACACACTCATGTAGTAGTCTTCCGTCAGCGAAACCTGATGCGGTCTCTCCGACGCCTTTGTGCTACCCGCGCCCATCGTCCACACCACACCTTTGGCGGGGATCTTACGGAACAGCATATGGGTGCGCTTGTATTTTTTCGCCTTCACACCATCCGGCACCTGGCACGCATGCTGGTAATACGTGACATCGTAAGGCTCGGTCATCTGGCAGACCAGCCAATCCGGCGGTGCATTCGTCCTCCACGCCGTAACAACGGCCCGCACCTTTTTCTCAGGAAGCTCATGTCCCGGCCAATACGTATCGGGATTCCAGTAGATTTTACGGGTGTCCTCACCCGGTGATATCTTCCGGTTGACATCCCCGACAAAACCGCAGAGATTTTCAGCCCCTATCGAAACCCATCCGGACGATGCATCAGCAAGTGCATTCGTCTGGATATCAACCGTTACCACCGCGGCCTCTCCTGACAGATTGTATCGGATGGTCACCTTACGAGTGGAATGGTCTTGCGTCATCTCCACATCGGAAACAAAAGGAGACGAATGCGCAACCATACACGTCAGCGCAACCGCAGTGAAAAACCTTGTCTTCATAGGTATGTTCCTTTCTTTTTTATTTTGACGTACCGGATGTGGGCACTACGCCCAGATAGATCTTATCATAACTGCAACCCGTTTCAGTCTCGGGGAACATCAGGAAATCGATGTTCAAACCCGTCGCTCCTTCAGGAACAGGAACGACACCTATGCCACGACAGCGACCGTCCGGAAGACGGTCCAGTGCAAGGCATCCATTCGGCAACCGTCCACC
>JAFXEA010000319.1 GCA_017521065.1 Kiritimatiellia bacterium
AACGCAATCTTCGGCACTTTGTACTTCTCGGACTGGCGCCACACCTGCTCGGACTGGGGCTGAACACCGCCGACCACGCAGTAGAGAGCGACGGCACCGTCGAGAACGCGGAGAGAGCGCTCCACCTCGGCCGTGAAGTCCACGTGTCCGGGAGTGTCAATGAGCGAGAGGCGGTAGTCGCCCCAGGAAACGCACGTAGCGGCGGACTGAATCGTGATGCCGCGCTCCTGCTCCTGGACCATGAAGTCCATCGTCGCAGCGCCATCGTGCACTTCGCCGATCTTGTAGTTCTTGCCCGAATAGTAGAGGATACGCTCGGACGTGGTCGTCTTACCACCGTCGATATGCGCCATGATGCCGAAATTGCGCACATGGTCAAGCGGGAATCTCTTTGCCATCTCTGTTTCTCCTGATGTGTTCTGAAATTTAAAGCGCGTATTTTACAAAATATCGTCCTTTTCCGCAAGAGCAGATTTCACTGGCCCGTTATTTCGTCATTCCCTTGAACTTCTCTGTCACCGTGCGGACAACAAGCTTCGGACGCCGGTAGCCATCGAAAAGCCCGGCAAGATTTTCGGCGAACGGCTTGGTGCGCACCGGAGCTCCGGAACGGTAATGGCTACTCGCGTCCGCGAACTGCCAAAGCGTCAAACCGCAGATCTCCTGTTCAGCGAACACAGTGTCGATGACCGTGCCGAAATATTCATCCTGAAACTCCTCTGTCCATTGCGCGGCAGTCGGATCACGCTGCCCATAGACACCGCATGTTCCCATTTCAGATACGATGATCGGCTTATCAGGATATAGCCCACGATAACGCTTGACGATGGAACAGACCCTTTCCTTCATGATTCCGCGGAGTTCATCTGGGGTGCCAGGATCGGTTCCGATCCAGCCCGGATATGTGTTGAACGCGACAATGTCCGTGTTCTCGTTTGAGATGTCCTTGTCGTTATGCGAACAGGCGAACGTCACCAGGCGCCCGCTGTCCTCCGCTTTGACGGCAGTGATGATCTCATCCGCAAGCGACTTGCCTTCCTTTGAGCCACTCAAGAACTCGTTCATGAAAGCGAATATTATGACAGACGGATGATTGAAGCTCGCCTTCACCATCTCACGTGTCTGATGGACCTGCTGCGCACGGAAGGTCGTGTTCGTGAGTTCACAGGTGGCCATCTTTGAATGGCTGCCGTTCCCCCATCCGAGCGACTCCTCCCACACAAGAACGCCATGTTCGTCGCAAAGATCGAGGAACCGCTGAGACTGCTGGTAGTGCGCACCACGTATGAAGTTGCCGCCAAGGGCCTTGAGACGCTGGATGTCCGCAAGCATTAGCGACTCAGGCGTTGCCGCTCCGAAGGAGGGATGCGATTCATGGCGGTTGACGCCCTTCAGGTAAAGCGGTTTTCCGTTCAGGAACAGACGCCCCTTCTCGGCCTTTATCTCGCGTATGCCGAAGCATACCTTGCGCCCCGCAACCTCGAGCGTTGTAAGGTTCGGCTCCTCGGGGCTCCACAGCTTGAAATCAGGAATCTTGACGAGACTACGCTCGCCGCCTTCGATTTCAACCTCCACGAGCCCTGTGCGATAGTCGCGCGTCCGGACAAATACGCGCGGTTCCGCAGTTTCAAGGCGTACACCATGATAGAACCCGCCGAAGCAGTAGAAGTCATAGTAGGGGCGAGCCAGCTTCTGCGTATCCCAGTCGAAACGGTTGTCGAGCGCGGCGAAGACCGTGTGTTCACCTGCGGCAAGCGGGCCCGTCTTGAGTTCCAGACGGGCGTATGGATACGGATGCGTTCCCAGATCCTGTCCGTCTATCGCAAACCGTCCGGTCAAGCCCATGCCGTCAATGACAAGCTTCGCGTCAGAGACAGGCGCCTTGAGCGTGAACGACCGACGGTAGAGTGCAGTGCCGCGCTTGCGGAGATAGCGAGGCATTGTATCAAAGCAGGCGGGAACGGACATCTTTCCATCGGCGGCAAAGTCAGGTTTTGCGACTTCTGCGATGGACTTCCCTTCCTCAAAGCGGAACTCCCAGCTGCCGTTGAGGTCCGCCAGCACATCGGCATAGACCACGCAGGTCGAGAGGCTGATTGCCGCGAACGCAAAAATGGAACCCAAGAGACGGTTACGAACCGTATGATTGATATTGTTGCTTTTCATGTTGCAGTTTTTTTAGTGAAATAAAGATTCAAGTGACGGACCTCATAGACTATCGTTGGATGTTGGACAAACGCAGCACGCCATGGCCAATGGGAGCGAAGTCCAAATCCACCACATCGCCCCAGACAGAGAGCATAAAAAACACATGGTCATCGATAGACCTCTTCTTTCCATTCATATGATTCGGAATACGACTCGCCGAGCATCGTCTCCACCATGAACCTGAGAACGCGTGCACCGTTGAAGAGTTCATGGTATCTTGCACGTCCGGCAGACGCAACCGCCGCCCGTTCCGCATCGTTAGCCTGGTAGTGCAGAATCTTCTCAGCGAGATCCTCGGCCTCATCGAACCATACAGTCTCACGGTCCGTGAAAAACCGCTGCATCTGGTTCTTCGAGGACTGAAAAGTGAGTATTCCATACCCCATCAGGTGCGCGATGCGATCCGACGAATACCACTTGTCCCCTTCCTTACGGTTCAGGTTGAGCGACATCTTGCTCGTGGCGAGAACGTCTTCGTAGTCCGCCCCCCAGATTGACGGCCTGTCCGCTCCGAATATGTCAAAGCGCAGTTTACCTTCCAGCTTGGGAAGAAGTTCCTTCAGCAGATCCCAGCGGGGATCTCCCTCCCTTGGATTTCCGGCGAAGAAAAGGTCGCGGTCGAATTCGGTCTTGGCGCCGTTGTCCTGATTCTCCATCGATGGATCGGACGGATTGGGCATGTACGCAACGGCATTCTTTCCCGTGAGCCACGTCTTGAGAACATCTCCGGCGGTTGTCGCGAACAGTGCGTCGCACGAATGCATCCTGTCAGCCATCTGCGCACGGGTATGGTCCTGCCAAAGCGGATCGACATTAAAATGGGCGATTTTTATCCCCGGAAGCGCATCGCGAATCGCAAAGAGCGTGTCGTTCGTGATGTAGTCGCAATGTCCGACAAGCATTATGTCCGGACGGAAATTCTTCGCCGTGAGCAACAGTTTGCGATTCGCTATCTTTCCTCCGAGGGAACGTATGCCGAGCGGCGCGAGGAGACGCGCCATGTCACGATCCGAGAACTCACATATCCGCCAATTGTTGCGAATGGCTCCGCACATGAGCTTGCGCCCAGGACCCATCCTGAGATTACCGTAGCGGCGGATCATCAGGTTGTCCACAAGCAGGATTCGATGAGGTTTCTTAGCGAATTTCATGCGATGATTATATCACAGCGCGGCATCTTCAACCGATTAATTCTGTTTGTGGTATACTCATGGGCGAAAATGGCAGGATCGTGCGTCCCTGCACGACCGCAATCTAAAGACTTTACAGGTAATTCCATTAAATGGACAGCATGAAACTTGAATTTGAAAGAAAGTCCGGCGATCCCGTGATGGGGATAGATGAAGCAGGACGCGGACCGCTTGCAGGTCCCGTGTTCGCGGCGGCGGTGCATCTGCCGCTCGAACGGGCCACGGAGCTCATGGGCGGCGAATGGGCATCCATAAACGATTCCAAAAAGCTTTCGGAAAAGAAAAGAGACACGCTTGCAGAAACAATCAAAAACACCGAAGGCTGCATATGGGCAATAGCCTCCGCAACAGCCGCAGAGATAGACAGGTTTAACATCCTTCGTGCGACCCATCTGGCGATGAAACGCGCACATGACGATGTTGTGGCGGCATATGCCGCAAAGAGCGGACAGGCTCAACCGGAAGACTCCGCTCCGCTCATGAACGTGCTCGTCGACGGCCTTGCCGTAT
>JAFXEA010000320.1 GCA_017521065.1 Kiritimatiellia bacterium
CGCTGGTTCAAGTCCAGTCACTCAGACCAGGAAAACGGGAATCGTACGATTCCCGTTTTTCTTTTGTTTTCCCGCAAAAACTCCCGAAATCGCGCATTTTTGCGGTAAATATAGTGGGCTTGTTCCGTCCCAAATTGGGGTTGGAACAAGCCCGTTTTTTGCGTTTGACCATATGTCAGACCATAGTCGGTGACCATATGAGTGAATTTGGCGGCGAAGCGGGGAGGATTGGACGGCTTTTCTTTGACGATGCGGTGCAGAGTTTGAGATGCGGTTGTCTTGAGTTTTTTCGTGAATTATGAGATAATTAATTCTAACACGAACAAATTGTCAAGAAGTAAGGTGAGCATTGTGGGTGAAAAGAAAGACAGGCAATATGTGAGCGACAACGCTCAACTTATGGCTGAATGTGATTTGGAGAAGGATGCCGAATTTGGTCTTGATCCAAAACACACAACGCAACAATCTAATAAAAAGGTTTGGTGGCGGTGTAAATGTGGACCTGCACGGTTACTATATTTATGTTTCAGCATATTCATTGAGAGTTCTCAGCGAAATCAGAAGCTGCCGCTTGCACCGCCGTGCGTCTTGCCGGAGGAGGAAGTATGTGTGGATGAGCCGCCGCTCTCCGCTTTTTCCCGCCGATCCACACGCCGATAGAGGAACAGATCTTTCTGCTCGGTGAGTCTCAGGCTTCCGCCCTTCACATACTCCTTCGCCTCTGCCTTTGCCCGCACGGAGTACAGCTGAGTCTTCCATTTGTTCATGCGGAAAAACGCGATGACGAAGCCGATTCCCAGCGAGACAAGTCCGGTTAAGAGCGGCGTGAACGGCTTCTTCGGAAGATTACCCGCATCATACGGTGAACCGGTTCGCGCCTGGGTAATGAATTCGTCGCACAGCCCGGCAAAGCTTTGGAACGCTTCCTTCCATTTACCGGCAGACATCGGATCGGTGATCTGATCGGTCAGGTAATCAAGACCCGCATCCGTAAAGGCAGTGATGCCATACCCGGATGTGGATACTGCCCATTTGCGATTATTCATATCGATGAGCAGCAGAACGCCGTCTTCGCCGTAGCCGCCGGTATCGTAAGTATCATCCGCATATTCGGCGGCTGTTCGATCGCCTGTGCTGTTCACCGTAACGATCACAACGTCCAGATTCTGCCGCAGGCTGATCTCGTCCAGTTTTGCGGACAGTGCTGCTTCTTCGCTGTCGGTCAGAAGATCCGCATCATCCACAAAGCGAACGATGCCGTCGGAAGCAAGTGCGCTCTGAATCAGACATACCGAAAGAAGCAGGATGCCCAGCAGAGTGAATATTCTCTTTTTCATCATCCCACCTCCTATATCAGCCACAAAAGATACGCCGCCGCATAGATCGCCGCACTGAACAGTGCGGTAAAGCCAAGCAGCCATCGCCTGTATTTGCCTTTGTCCATTGGAAGATCACCCACAAATTTGCCGGTCTGTCCGTTCATGGCAAAGGTGTATTTCTCGCCCTTCCATGTGGTGTTCAGCAGCCACACCGGTAAAAGTGCATAGCGTACCTTGCCTCTGCGAAGGCTGATGTTGGTCGATTCTGCTGTCACCGTTGTGTATCCCTGCACGGTATCGGCAAAAGCTTCCTCGGTGCTTTTTTTGATGCGCTCGTTGGCTCGCTTTATGCTCGTTTCGGCATCCACATCGTATTTGTCTGCCAGATAACCAGCGAGATACGCTGTCTGGAAATCCACCGCTCCCTCCATTTTGAACGGCTCGATGGATTCCATCAGTTTGTCCTCCATTTTGGTGGAACCGTCCACGGGAACTTGTGTAAAGCCCAGCGAGCCGCCGCGTGTGACTGCGTAGCAGGTCGTCTCGGTGTAATCGTATCGGCTGTCGCTCCAGTGCCGGATGTTCATTGCTTTATAGCGCACCTTCGCATCCGCATCTGCGTCAAACAGCCAGACCGGGACGTACACGCCTTTGACTTCATCAATGTGATTCTGATCGCCGAACACCTTCGGCAGCAGCTTTTTGCCGCCGTAATGCTTTTGCAGTGCCGCCTTCGCCGCCTTTTTGTCCAGTTTGAACGGAATCACAAGATCCGGCTTCAAAGTACCAGAAAGCTGTCCCATCATCACCACCGGATTGTCGCAGTACGGACATTTATACTCCCGCAGCTCTGCCATATGTATTCCTCCTTACTGCATATCTCCGTCATCAAACGGATCACCGCATTCAGGACAGAACTTCGGAGGCTTCACACCTTTTTCCGGCTCCCATCCGCATTTATCGCACCTGTACTGCGGAACACCTGCCGTTTTTTTCGCACCGCACTCGGTGCAGAACTTTCCTTTATTGACCGCGCCGCAGGAACAGGTCCATCCGTCTGCTGCTGTTTCAGACACTTCGGTCTGTACTGCGGGAATACCCATCGGAGCAGACCGGTTCTGCAGATTCAGGGTGCGAACATCCGGCCCCAGCAGATGATCCCCCGGCCGAACCGGATAAATCCAGCGATCAATCAAAGCTGCAAGC
>JAFXEA010000321.1 GCA_017521065.1 Kiritimatiellia bacterium
ATCCAGAAGGGCGGTGATGTGTCGGATGTCGGCAGATATTCTGCGGATTCCGTCAGAATGGCACTTCTAGATGAGCTGGACAGGACGCGGTCATATTTCGACAACAACATGGATGAGACGGCGGCATACTGGGTGTTGATGAGGAGTCTCAATTTCAGGAACGCAGGAGGAGACGATCTGTTCAAGGACATCGGGTTCGACGATAGGGAAGGCCGATTCTCTTTTTCTGGTGCAAATCAGGAAAACTATCTTGAGTGCATTGATGAAAGATTCAGGGAGAGTTCGTCCAAAGGTGAATACGATGAGGCGTTTCGTTGCAGATTGGCGCAGCGGATATTCGTCCATGTGCAGAATGCGAAGAAAGGAGTGTGACAGGTGTCGTTCAGTGATGTAATAAGAAAGGCGGGGCGGTGCATAAAATCGGGTTTTCTCGATTTCTGCAGCGGCGTGAGGGACGTCTGGATCAGCGTGCGGAATAGGGTCAAGGATCTGATAGGATCGTTTATGGACCTTTTCGATACGACCGATGTCAGCAATCCAGACGAATGCGAGGCGAAACGTCGCAAGGCGGCGTCTGATGCCGTAAGGATGGTGCTTGGCGACAATCCGCTTCGGGCTATCTGCGATGCGGACAGCTCCGAACGCGAACGCATGCTTGCTGCGCTTACCGACAGGGTCGCATGCGCCATCGGCATTCCCGCACCCGACATCAGTGTGGAGATAATGAAAAGGTGGACGGCTGGCTACTACAGCTGCAGCCTGGACAGGATAGTCGTGAACCGGGCGGAGGTGGACCGTTTTCCAATGGCTGTCGACGAGGCTGCTGAACTGCTCGACACGCTCATACATGAGATATATCATGCATTTCAGTACAATGCGATAGTGCGTCCATCCAAAAACGGAGTGACCAAGGAACAGGCGGCGGAATGGAGAAAAAATTTCAGGAACTACATTTCGTACGACCACAATCCGCGTCTTTATTGGATACAGCCGGTTGAGGAGAGTGCCCGTGCATTCGCCCATGCGGTTGTGCTTGGATGCTGAAGGAGGAATTTGAAATGCAGATGGTGATGATGGAATCAGAATTCTCGCAGAGAGTGGAGATCGTCGATTACGAGACGGTGGCTCGGGACTATCTTGTGGAAAGGGCGTTGGAAGCTGGAGAGCCTTGGCTCGATCAGGAGGCATTGGAGGATACAGTACGGGAAGTCATGTACCTTGATGATGACCTGAGAAGGTATGTGTTCGATTTCTTGCGGGACAGGACAAAAGTCCATACTTCACTTGGATGCGAAGTCGCAAGCGTACAGGAACTTGTGTTCGGCGGCGGATTTTCGCCTGTGACGGCGGCTTTGATCGTGCAATGGTACAGAAACGACCCTCGTTCTGCGGCGGCGTTTCTGCTTCAGAACGATTCGCTTAGGGATATTCCTGAAGGAATAGATTCAGTTGAATGAATTTTTTTAACAACCAAAACAAAAAAGGAGAAAAGCAATGGGAGCTGTAGCAACTTATATGAAGCTATTAGGAAGAGAGATTGTAGAGTGGGAAAGGAAGGCAAATGAGATAGATTCATTGATTATCAAGCATTCCTGCATCGGCGGCGCTGCTGGATTGATTCCGGTTCCGCTTGTGGACAGTGGCATCATGCTTGGAAATCAGATGCTGATGTACAGGAACATCAACAGTGTTATGGGCATTTCCCTCTCCAAGGATACGATGCGCGTGTTAGGCAAATTCATGATATCGCAGGTGGCAGGGATGCTTTCCGTGTTTGGGTTTGCGCTCTTGGGCAAGGGAGTCGCGTCGCTTTTGAAGTGTACGTTCATCGCTTCAATAGCCGGATGTGCGATAGACTGCGCAACAAACGCCGGAATCACTTATGTGTTGGGGGTTGTATATGCCAAGGTGTTGGTTAAGTCGGTAAATGACGGAAACGGCAAACCTCCGAGTATTGACGCCCTCAAGGATGCCATGAAGGAGGAGTTCAAGAACACAGATGAAATGAAGCGGATATTCAAAGAAGGCAAGGCTGCAATGAGAAACACGAACTATAAGGATTTCAAGGCAGATGCCAAAGCCGCCGAAGAATATGCCCAAAGCTGATCTTATGTGGTGAGTGGCTGGGATTTTTGAATGAGATAGGAGAAGATAGGAGTATTGGTATGAAATATGAGGTTTTCCTGAGCTACGCCCATAAGGACGCGGATAAATATGGGCGGGACTACATCGATGAGATCAAACGCCAGATAGAGGCGTCTCTCGGTGGTGAAGAATTGGTGTTTCTGGATGCCGACGCCTTGGAGCTGGGAGATGAGTGGAATTCAAAGATTCAGGAATGTCTGGACAAATGTTCTGTCTTTGTGTGTCTGCTCTCGGAAAACTATGTGAAATCGGAATATTGCGCACGGGAACGATTGTGGTGGGCTCAAAAAGAAATGAAGAAGGGGCGGTTGAACAAGGCGACTTTGCCGTTGTTTTATATCAAGATCGATGATTCTGCAGATGCTGATGCCCAGCGGGAACTGGAGCGGCTGTCTCATCTGCAAAATGACGTGGCGTTCACGCCATGGTTCCCGGATGGCGCGAAATTCAGCGCACGGGAATTGGTGAGGCGCCGTTTGGAAAATGCAAGGATACTTTCAAAAATTCAAAGTATCAAAGATGATGCCGAAACGATAGGCAAAAGCATATCGTCCGTTCCGCCATACAACCAAAGATTTGTGGGGCGCGTCAATGAGCTGTGCCGGATCCGTCAGGTTTGCACCCATGGCGGAATGGCGATAGGTTCAATCCCGGTGATCCACGGAGAGGCTGGATGCGGGAAAAGCGAGATTTCATTTGCCTACGCACACGGCTATGCTTCGGAATATCCGGGAGGCCGTTTCTTTGTCCCGATGGAGCACGCCAAAAGTTGGGATGAAGCGTGGCTGCGGCTGGCAGAAAAGATTGACAGCAGAAGTTGCCTGCCGGTTTATGAAGTGCTTGGGCTAAAGAAAGAGGATCGGCAACAGGAGCCTGCGGATCTTGCGAAAGTGATTGCGCAGAGAATGTGGATTCACATTAGGAACAACGGGCAGACCTTGTTCCTTCTTGACAATATCGACAACATGGAGCTTCTTGAAGACGGAATGTTGACGGGATTGTTCCCGACAGGTGAAGTCCCAGAAGACCTCGATATGGTTGCCACAACGCGCGGAACACCTGTTTTAGACAACTGCAGCATGGCGGTCACCGTGCCGATAGGAGATTTGGGGGAAGATGCGTCGTTGGAGTTGTTGCGGCTTCATTGCGGAAATTTGCCCTTCAATCTGGCACCGCCCAGAAATGATCGGGAGACAGTTGCGGCAAAGGAACTGCTGAAGTTCCTTGAGTATCATGCGTGGTCGGTGGAGATTGTTGCAGGATGCCTAGGAAAGGAGCATCGTTATGGAGCTACTCCTGAGAAGGTGCTGGAAGAATTGAGGTGTAATTTTCAGATAAACGCCACGTGTCGTTCGTTCAGAGAAATTCCGGATTGCATAGAAAAACTCTTACAACCGTCGATTGACAGAATCAAGCAGTTGGAGCTTGGCGATGAAATCCTGGAGCTGGC
>JAFXEA010000322.1 GCA_017521065.1 Kiritimatiellia bacterium
GACAGAGGATTTCGTCAATTCCCGCGGCAAGCAGAGCTTCATTCCGGCAGGTTGCTTCTATACGCGCGTCTCAGGTATCTGGCAGACGGTATGGATGGAGACCGTTCCTGAAACGCATGTGGAGTCCTACAGATGCACAACTGACATCGACAAGGGGGAAGTGCGCTTCAATTTCAAGATAGCGGGATCGAATCCAGACGAAGAGGTTGAGATTGAGGTTTTCGACGGCGACAGGCGCATCGCATCCGCTGATGAGGATGGCGATGAGACGGTGACGGTGAAGATGCCCAAGGGCTTCAGGCTATGGAGTCCGGAATCCCCTAGCCTCTATACGTTCAAGGTGAAGTGCGGAAAGGATGCGTTTTCCGGTTGCTTCGGAATGCGCAAGTTTGAGAAGCGCAAGGATGCGAACGGCTTTCTCAGGTTCTTCCTCAACAACAAGCCCTGTTTCGTTATGGGTACGCTCGATCAGGGGTGGTGGCCTGACGGGCTGCTTACGCCGCCTTCGGAAGAGGCGATGGAGTACGACGTTAAGGTGCTGAAGGATTGCGGCTACAACACCCTGCGCAAGCACATCAAGGTCGAGCCGCAGCAGTACTATGCGATGTGCGATCGCCTCGGCATTATGGTCATACAGGATCTGCCCAGCGGTTCGGGTTCTCCGTTCGATCCGATCAAGGCGGAAACGGTCAAGCGCTACCATCTCCAGCGCATGGAGATGAAGGAGATGATGGATGATCTCCAGACCTTCCCATCCATAGTGATGTGGTGTCCCTACAATGAGGGATGGACGCAGTCCGGCGAGTTCCTTACACACTCCATGCTTGATTTTGTGCGTCGCTATGATCCGACGCGTCTCGTCAACGGGCCGAGCGGCTGCTGGGACTGGGAGGGCGGACATCTCCTGCCGAAGGGCTGGAAGTGGGAAAACCGCGTTTTGACGAAGCACAAGCCCCTTGGCGAATGCGAAGCCGCCGACACTGTCGATATGCACCTATATCGCGGTCCGGCGATGTTTGAGGCGAATGACCGGCGCATTTCCTTCCTTGGTGAGTATGGCGGGCTTGGGCATCCGGTTGCGGAACATCTTTGGAAGGAGTCCAAGAACGGCAATTGGGGCTATGGTGGCATTGAAGACACGAAAACGCGCGAAGGTCTGGAGAAAACCTATCTTGATCTTCTTGGGAAGGTCTCCGAAATGGCGAAAAAAGGGCTTAGTGGAGCCATCTATACGCAGACGACTGATGTTGAGATCGAAATCAACGGACTTCTGACGTATGACCGCAAGGTCCTCAAGTTCAACCCTGCCATCCTTCGAGAGGCACATGGTAAACTTATTGATGCTGTCGGTGCGGTGAAATAGTGTTGGAGATTACGGGCGAATGCGTTTGCGTTATTCTGCACGCGGCATTCTAGGGTGGCAGTTGCAAAACCTCCCGTATTCAGAGATTCGCTTTCCCTTAACTGGGACAACGGGCGTCTCGCCCGTTGATGTTTTGAACGGGCAGGATGCCCGTTCTCCCAGTATGGAGGTTTTGCAATTGCTTCTAGTGCTTTTTCATTGACAGAAAACGAGGTTTTTCGTATCATTCACCCGTTTTCTTTTCGGAGGTCATAGGGTCTCCGAAGGGATTGTTTTGATTTTTGACAAAAAGGAGAGTAAAAATGGCGGATAACCAGTTGCTGGCGATGGTTAACTACATCGAGCGCGAAAATGGCGTGGAACGCGAGATCGTGCTTACGGCTATCGAGCAGGCCATTCAGCAGGCGGCGCGTCGCAATACCGGCGTTACCAATGACCTTCGCGTCGTCATCGATCGCAAGACGATTACTCTCCATGTGTACGACACGATGGTCGTTTCAGATGAGGATACCGGCACAGGATTCATCTCCGTTGCCCGTGCCCAGCGTCTTGATCCATCCAAGAAGGAAGGCGATACGATCGACATCGAGTTGCCCGCTTCCAAGCTCGGTCGCATTGCTGCGCAGACTTCGCGCCAGATGATAATGCAGAAGATCCGCGAGGCCATCCGCTCGAATACATTCAACGATTTCAAGGGTCGCATCGGCGAGATCGTCTCCGGTACGGTGACTGGGCTCAACCGCCGCGACATCTATGTTATGGTCGGAAAGACGGAGATGGTGCTTCCCGCCAAGGAGCGCATCCCCACTGAGGAGTTTGCCGTCGGCGATTCCATCCGCGCCATTGTACATCATGTGAAGCCCGAGGCTACGGGTCCTTCCGTGACGCTTTCCCGTGCTTCCGGCGAGTTCGTCCGTGCGCTTTTCCGTCTTGAGGTCTCCGAAATCTCCGATGGTGTTGTGGAGCTCGTTTCTGTCGCTCGCGATCCTGGTTATCGCAGCAAGATTTCCGTCCGTACGATGGACGAGAAGGTCGATCCGGTCGGAGCGTGCGTTGGTCTGCGCGGTGCGCGTGTGCGCAACATCGTGCGTGAACTGAACGGCGAGAAGATCGACATCGTCCGCTGGTCCGACGATGTGAAGAGCTATGTCACGCAGGCTCTTGCTCCGGCTAAGCTGGAAACTATCGAGGTCGATCCGGATCTGGACAATACGGTGCACGTCACAGTCGCTCCTGATCAGTATTCGCTTGCAATCGGAAAGCGCGGCCAGAACGTGCGCCTTTCCACGAAGCTCACCGGCTGGCACATCGATGTCACGAAGGCGATGAACCTCGCTTCGTTCGAGGATCAGAAGGCCGAGGCGATCAAGACGCTTGCCGATACGTTTTCGATTTCCACCGCGCAGGCGACTCAGCTTGCCGACGCGGGCTTCCTCACGGTTGACGGCATTCTCGAGACCGATGCGGAGGATTTTGCCGCAGCTACGGGTCTGGATGATGTCACGGCGACGGGCATCTACGCCGCAGCGCAGGCTGTGGCCGAACTTATCGGCGAAGGGGAGGAGTAATAAAGCATGAGGGTTTACGAACTTGCCGCAAAGATCGGCACCACTTCGCAGACGGTGATGCGTCTGGCCGAAGAAAACGAGGTGGAGGTTTATTCTCCGCTCAGTACTTTGGAGTCTGATGAGGTTGAGACGCTCAATGCGGCTCTTCTCAAGGTTGGCATCGAAAAGCTCAAGGCTGATGCCGAGTCCGCCCGCGACCGCCGCATGAACAAGGCGCGCCGTGCGCTCAAGGCCGCCGAGGAGGCGAACCGCATCCAGGCCGATGAACTTGAGGTGAACCGTCAGCGCGCCATCGCCGCATACAAGGAGAAGGGCGGCGAGATTCCCATGCCTGAGACGAAGAAGGCTCCCGTCGCGGCGGCGAAGAAGCCTGTCAAGGAGGAGATCAAGCTTGATCTCCCCGAAGGTCCCAAGGTCAAGTTTGAGGTTTCCGCAACGGAACCGGAAGAGGCCGATGCTCCTGCCGCTAACGATGCGGACGATTTTGACGATGACGACGATGACAGCAGCTGGCTGCTGGGCAAGGACCGCAAGGCCGCCGGCGGCAAGAACCAGCCGATGTCGATGAAGAAACAGCAGCAGGCTCTCGCCAAGAAGGAGCCTAAGAAGGAGAAGGACGTCAAGAAAGATGCGAAGAAGGACTTGAAGAAGGAGGCTGCGAAGCCCGTCGCCAAGTCTGCGCCCGTCGCTCCCGCCAAGCCTGCTGCGCCTACGCCTTCTCCTCGTCCGGTCACCCGTGTGGGTGGCCTTCGCGCTGGATTCTCTTCCGTTTCGATGAAGACGGCTACCACGATGAAGATCATGGCGTCGCAGGGGCAGGCTGCTGCTCCGAAGCCGACCGTCACGATGAGCGTCAATACGCGCGAGATTTCCGTGCGCGGTGCAGTCGTCGTGAAGGAGCTTGCCACGAAGCTTGGCATCCGTCCAAACCGTCTTATTGCGGACCTTATGCAGCTCAAGGTGCTTGCCTCCATCAACCAGAGGGTTGAGCCGGAGGTCGCAATCAAGGTTGCGCAGAAGTACGGCTACAAGGTCAATGTTGAACATGCCCGCGACGCGGCGAACAAGAAGCCTGTCCTTAAGGCAATCGACGCGGATGACGAGATTCCGCAGGATAAGCCAGAGCAGATGCTTCCGCGTCCTCCTGTCGTCACCTTCCTCGGTCATGTGGACCACGGCAAGACGACCCTCATGGACCACATCCGCCACACGAAGGTTGCGGCCGGCGAGGCTGGCGGCATCACGCAGGCGATCTCAGCCTATCAGGTGGATGTCCAGGGCCGAAAGATCACGTTCCTCGATACGCCCGGCCATGCCGCGTTCAACGCGATGCGCCAGCGCGGCGCCCAGCTTACCGATATCGCGGTGATCATCATCGCCGCCGACGACGGTATCATGCCGCAGACGCAGGAGGCGATCAAGTTCGCCCGTCAGGCGGGTGTGCAGATCATGGTCGCCATCACGAAGTGCGACAAGCCCACTTCCGATCCGATGCGCGTCAAGCAGATGCTCCAGAAGGAAGGTCTCACACCTGAAGACTGGGGCGGTGACATTGTATGCTGCGAGGTGTCCGGTCTTACCGGCGATGGCGTCGATAACCTTCTTGAAATGATTCTTCTTCAGGCGGATATGCTTGAGCTCACCGCCAACCCTGCCCGCCGTGCGAACGGCTATGTGATTGAGGCGGAGCTGGAGCAGGGCTTCGGCCCGTCCGCAGTCGTGCTCGTCACCGGCGGAACTCTGAAGGTCGGCGATGCGATTCTCATCGGCGAGCATTTCGGCAAGGTGCGTTCGCTCATCGACGACCATGGCCGCCGTATCAAAGAGGCTCCGCCGTCCACCCCCGTCAAGTGCACCGGTCTTTCCGGCGTACCTGAGGCAGGCGCGGAATTCCGCGTGATGCTTGACGAAAAGCGCGCCCGCACACTCGCCGAGGAGGCCGCCCGCCGCCGCAAGGAGGAGGAGCTTTCCCAGTCCAAGGCGGTTTCGCTCGATGCGCTTCTCTCGAAGATGGGAGCTGACGGCAAGCGTGAACTTTCCGCGGTCGTCAAGGCCGATACGCAGGGTTCGCTTGAGGCTATCGTCGGTGCTCTCCGCGAGATCAAGAGCGAGAAGGTTTCGCTCAAGATCATCGGCACCGGCACAGGCAATGTCTCGATGACGGATGTGAAGTCCGCCGCCGCAGGCAAGGCCGTGATTGTCGGCTTCGACATCGGCAACGATTCGGGCGTCCAGGGGCAGGCGCGTCACGACGGAGTGAAGATCTCCTCGTTCCGCATTATCTACGAGCTCATCGACCATGTCAAGAAGTGCATGCTTGACCTTCTGCCGCCAGAGTACAAGGAGACGGTCAAGGGCCATGCGACCATCAAGGCCGTATATGATATCGGCAAGGTCGGCAAGATCGCCGGCTCCCAGATGCTCGACGGTTCGCTTCTTGCGTCCGGACGCTACCGCATCCTCCGCAACAAGGAGGTCGTGTGGGAAGGCAAGCTCCAGTCGCTCAAGCACTTCAAGGACGAAGTCAAGGAAGTGACTGGCCAGCAGGAGTGCGGCGTGCATTTCGCCGGATTTGAGAACTTCGCCGCCGGAGACACGATCGAATGCTTCATCCTTGAGGAGCTTCCCCGCTCGCTCTGACAGACTTGATTTCGTTGTCCGAGTGGGACGAAGGATCTGAAGGCTCTTGTAGATTCGCTTCGGTCTGAATCTGAATTTGGTGCACCGCAACCGCCAAGGCATAGCCGTATGCAGAATTGACTTCTTGCTGTGGCTAGTGTCGCTGTAATTGCCGCTTTCGGACTCGCCGGTTGGCTTTTCTGTTCACCGGATAGCAGGGGTGAACCGCACGATCCGCTCGGTGATGCGTTTAACGTTCCGGAAAGTGTAAAATGAGCGCATCCTCAGATATCCTGGTC
>JAFXEA010000323.1 GCA_017521065.1 Kiritimatiellia bacterium
GGCCAGCCCGGGGTTTGTTGATCGAATGCTTGTGTCGGGCTATACGTCGAAAGGGCAGGTTACGCTGTCGTGTGAAAAGTCGTTTCGCCGTCTTCCTGAAACCGAAGTTATTCCCTGAATTGAGATAGGTGAATGAACTCAAAGAAGGACAGCCTTGCCGCATTGCGCAGCCTTGTCAACCGCCTTATAGAGCTGTCATATAGAAAGGCATCCACACATGGCTGACGAACCAAAGCCGGAAGAACGCGCCAGAGCGATGCAAGGTATGAACCTTGCCATAAATGGCTTAGTGGTTTGCGTGGAGCGCAAGGCGATAAAGAACCTGCATCTTTCCGTCTATCCACCGGACGGGCGCGTTCATGTGTCTGCGCCGCTTGAATGTCCCGACGAACGGATACGGATGTATGTGCTTGGGAAGTGGGTGTGGATTACAGAGAAACGCCACGCCATCGGAAAATACAGCCGTCAGGAGGCGCGAGAATACGTTTCGGGCGAGGCACACTATTTCCGGGGCGACCTCTACAGACTCAAGGTCGAAGAGTGTAACAACTCCAGACAAGGCGTGAGAATAGATGGCGATTATCTTGTTCTTACCGTCCGGGAGAAGTCTTCCGCCGCACATCGTGCGGCTGTCATGGCGGCGTGGCACAAGGAACAATTGGCGCCAATAGTTGAAGGGTATGTGCGGAAGTGGCAAGATGCACTTGGCGTACAGTTGGACTCATTCGAGATCAGGGCCATGTCCGCCAAGTGGGGGACCTGTTCAAAGGCGAAAGGCAAGGTTGTCTTCAATGTCGAGTTGGCAAAGAAGCCGCTTAAGTGTGTGGAATATGTAGTTGCCCATGAACTCGCCCATCTCATCGAACGAACGCACAATGCGGACTTCAAGAAGATTCTCGACCGCCATTTCCCCGACTGGCGTGAAATTAGGGACAATCTAAACCGCTTCCCGGTTTGAGGAGGACAGCATGGCAAACTTCACGGAAGAGAAAGAGCGCGAGTACCAGAACTCCATCGTTGAAATGATGAGGGATGTCAACGGCCTTGCCTACACATACCTCGGCAGTTTCCAGTACGCCAAGAACGAGAAGTTCCGCTCCGGCGGAGTGAAGAACTCGAACATTATCGAGGGCGAGATGCGCAAGTATCTCACGGATTATGGCTATACGCCGATGCAGATAGAGGCCGCGCTGCACAAACTGCGGGAGAAGGCGGCGCTTCCGTCCGAGAAGTTCACCGACCTCCTTGAATGCAACACCGCATTCTACAACCTTCTTGTCTCCGGGACAAAGGCGAAGCCAAGTCAGGACAAGCCGGACGAGGATGTGATGTTCTTCAATTTCTCAGACCCGGCAAAGAACCGTTTTGCGTTTGCGGAGGAGGTGAGCTACATTGATCCAATGACCGGCAGCCACTCCCGGCCGGACGTCGTCGTTTACGTGAACGGAATCGCCCTCTGCGTGATTGAGCTGAAGCGGTCTCTAGTGACGATTGACGAGGGTATTCGCCAGTGCCTGTCGAATGAGCGCGACTTGATACCGTCGTTCTTCACGACCGTGCAGTTCACCATTGCGGCGAATCCAAAGAAGAACAGCGATAAAAGCGAGAACACGGGCTTCAAGTATGCGACTGTCGGGACGCCGCAGAAATTCTGGTGCAATTGGAAGGACGATGGGCAGAAAGTCGGGACGCAGCTCACGGATGCGGAGAGCTTCCGACGCTTCTTTGACAAGGAGTCTTTCCTTTTTCTTATGCGCTACGGCGTGGTGTCCGATGCCGGCGTAAAGAAGGTCATGCGCCCCCACCAGTTCCACGCCCTCCGCGCCTGCCGCAGCCGTCTTGCGGAAAAGGCGAGTGGCGTCATTTGGCATTCGCAGGGCAGCGGCAAGTCGCTCACGATGGTGTGGCTCGCCAACTACATCCGCAGCAATTTCCCGGATCCTCGCGTCTTGATCATCACGGATCGTACCGAACTCGACGAACAGATAAAACGCAATTTCCAGCACACGAACAATTCCCTTTATCAGGCCAAGTCGAAGTCCGACCTTCTGAAGGTGCTGAACGGCGGCACCGAGTGGCTGATATGCTCGCTTATCCACAAGTTCGGCGTCCATCCCGAAGCCGAATCGCGCGACCGCAGCAGCGTGAAAATTCCCCTCGACAAGTACCTTGAGGAACTGAAGGAGATCATTCGCAAGGAGTATCCGCACGGATTCTCCGTCAAAGGCAGAAACCTCTTTGTGTTCGTCGACGAATGCCACAGGACGCAAGGCGGTTCGCTCCATGCCGCTATGCGCGAAATCATGGGACAGGACGTAATGCTTATCGGCTTCACGGGAACACCGCTCCTCAAAGACGAGAAGAAGCGTGGTTACGAGGCATTCAGGAAAGCGAGTGAAGTGCGCTTCGGCAAGTTTATCCACACCTATCTCCACAAGGAGGCCGTGGACGATGGCGTGATTCTCGATCTTGAATACGAAGCCCGCGACGCCGAGCAGCGACTCGACAGCAAGGATCAGCTCGACGCGAAATTCGCCACGCTTTCGGTCGGTCTTGCGCCGGAGCGCGTCCAGGAGCTGAAAGACCGGTGGGCGACGCTGGAGAAGGTCTATTCCGCCAATGAGCGCATAGAGCGTATCGGCTACAGCATTCTCGATGACATGGCGGCGAACGCGCTCCTTCGCGAGGACTGGTGCAACGCGATGCTCGTCGCCGACAGCATCTATTCCGCCTACAGGTACTACGATTTCTTCCAGAACCGGTGCAGCAACACCGCGCTGAGAAATCGGTGTGCCGTCGTGACGAGTTTCAGCCCGTCGGACGACGACCTCCGCAAGCGCTCGTCTGACCCGCACGAAGAGGATGAGCTGAAGTTCAAGCACGACATGGCGCTCAAGTCGTTTGCCGACCTCGGCGTGAACGACGTGGACAAGTACGAGGAGAAGGCTAAAAAACGTTTTCTTGAATCTCCCTCGCAGATGAAGTTGCTCATCGTCGTGGACAAGCTGCTCACGGGCTTCGACGCGCCGACGGCGACCGTGCTCTACATCGACCGCGACATGCGCGACCATACGCTCTTTCAGGCAATTTGCAGGGTGAACCGACTCGGAACGGATGTGAAGGACAAAGACGGCAAAGTCGTCGTCCTGACGCACAAAGAGTTCGGTCTTGTCGTTGACTTCAAGCACCTTTTCGACAAGATCGAGGACGCGGTCACGCGTTTCAACTCAGGCGCTTTCTCCGGTTTCGACGAGGTGGACATCGAAGGGCTCTTGAGCGATTCCATCACCAGAAACCGGGTGAAACTCGAAGGCGCACGTTCCGCCTGGTCTGCGCTGCGCTCCGATTGGATTTCAAAAGGACTGACCGACAACGACAAGCTGGTGGAATACTACAAGACCGACATCCCGCCGGACGACATCGCCAAGGTGCGCAGCCAGATGATGTATCGCATCACGCAGAACTTCGTCGTCGCATACGCAAATCTTGCCGACAACATGGGCAAGGCCGGCTATTCGAGTGAGGAGACGGCGCAGATACACAAGGAAGCTTGCGAGGCACGTCATATCAACCTCTATGTAAAGCAGAACACGGATGACTTCTTCGATCCGCGCCAGTACGACCCCGGTATGAGAGCGTTGCTCGACAGGTTTGTGCGTGCCGATGAAGCCGAAACCATCATTCCCGCGACCGCCGACTTCTCGTTCCTCGACCTCATCGGCGAGGACAGCGACATCGGCGATGCGGCGCAGAAGGCGACGAGCGAGGCAGGGAGCGCAAGGTCGGCGGCGGAGATTATCGAGGCCAAGGCCCGCAGCGTCATCAACTCCTTCAAGGACAGCGACCCCGCCGCATTTCGCACCTACGGCGAGCAGCTGCAGGACATTCTCGCCTCCATACGAGCGGAAACTCTCACGTTCCAGGATCAAATGAAAAAGCTTCTCGAACTCATCAAGAAGATGAGAACGGGTGAGGGCAGCTATCCCGAAGGAATAAAGACGAAACGCCAGAAGGCGCTTTGGAACAATCGCTACGACTGGATGACAGAAGAAGAGATAGAATGGAATGCCGAATCATGCGTTCGTGAAATTGACGGCTATACGGAATATAACGCTCATGAAGGCTGGCGGGACTCAAGTTCCAAGTCCGCAAAGAAATTTCGGCGTGACCTTCAGAAGATAGAACCGTCTCGTCCAGAAGAGCGAACTTTCGAACTCTACAAACTTCTCGCGCAGAATAGCGACTAAGGGGATCGAATCATGGCATTGAAGAAATCACAGCTTTACAGCACGCTTTGGGAATCGTGCAACACGCTCCGCGGCTCTATGGATGCGAGCCAGTACAAAGACTATGTGTTGATGGTTCTCTTTATCAAGTATCTGTCAGACAAGGACTCACCTGACAGCGACTTCACAATTCCAGAGGGCTGCCGGTTCTCCGATTTTGTCGCGTTGAAGGGGAATGCGCACATCGGGGAGGAAATCAACAAGAAATTTGAGCGGATAAAGGAAGAAAACGCCTGGATCATCGGCGACTTGACCTTGCCCAACTTCAACGACCCCACGAAACTCGGAGAGGGGCGCACAATGGTTGACACGCTCTCAAAGTTGATTGGCGTATTTGAGAACGATGCCTTGGATTTCTCGAAGAACAGGGCTGCCGACGACGACCTTCTTGGCGATGCATACGAATATTTAATGAAGAACTTTGCCGCCGAAAGCGGCAAGTCCAAGGGGCAGTTCTACACACCGGCCGAAGTGAGCCGCATCATCGCGATGGTTCTGGAGATGGGCGAGTTTGAACGGGCGTCCAATACGATATACGATCCGGCCTGCGGCTCGGGTTCTCTTCTCCTTCGCGCGCTCGGCGAAACGCCTCGCCAAAATCTGAGTATCTATGGGCAAGAGAAGGATGCCACGACAGCCTCGCTCGCGAAGCTGAACATGCTTCTTCACGGCATAACAACGGCTGAAATAAAAGTCGGAGACACACTGAACGATCCGAAGTTCAAGTCCTCCACGCACCTTAAAACCTTCGACATCGGCGTGGCCAATCCCCCGTTCTCGATGAAGAACTGGCTTGGAGATGCCGGGGAAAGCGACATCTACAACAGATGGAACCCGACTCTTCTGCCGCCGGAGAAAAACGGAGATTACGCATTCCTGCTGCATCTCGTCCGCTCCTTGAAGGACGATCCCGGGCATGAGGGACGCTGCGCCTGCATTCTTCCGCATGGCGTTCTTTTCCGTGGAAATGCCGAGTATGTTATACGTCGCGATCTCATAGTAAGGAATCTCATCAAGGGCATAATCGGTCTTCCGCCCAATCTCTTCTTCGGAACCGGCATCCCTGCGTCGATCATCCTGATCGACAAACGCGGCACAAAGGAGCGCAAGGGCGTGTTCTTCATCGACGCCAAGGATGGCTTTATGAAGGACGGAGCGAAAAACCGACTCCGCGAGCAGGATATCCGCCGCATCGTCGATACATGGCGTGGGCAGAAGGAAATTCCGCACTATTCCCGTCTTGCCACCTGGGACGAGATCGCGCGCAACGACTTCAATCTCAACATCCCCCGCTACGTGGAGGCAAGGGACACTGGTGTGAAGCACAACCTTGACGGACATCTTCGCGGCGGTATCTCGGACGAGGAGATTGATGCCTTCGCCACGGAATGGCAGAGTTTTCCGGAAATGAAGGCGAGGCTTTTCAAGCCGCTACGCAAGGGCTTTTCAGTCCTCAAAGTCCCCACTGCCGAGATTTCCCCGCTCTTGGAGGCATCGGATTCGGCTGCGAAGGTTCGCGCCGGTCTTGCCGATTTCTTTTCTAAGTGGGCGGCATTCGCTCGTTCCAGTATCATGCAGGATCTCGCCAGAAAGCCGAAAACGACAATCGAACTCCTCGGTACTGAAATGCTCAAGGATTCTGGCTCTGTTTCCGCAGTCATCGACCCTTACGATGTCTATGGCGCTCTCATGGACTACATCAACGAGACGATGCGGGACGACCTCTACATCCTCAATTCCGATGGATGGCTTGCGGGACGCGAAACTGTCGTAACGAAGAAAACAAAGACATCGAAGGAGTGGGATGGCCTTCTCTTCCCAAAAGCGCTTGTCTCGAACCGCTATTTCCCCGACCTTGTAGAAGCCGTCAAAGCCGCCGTCGAAGCGGCTGAAGCGGCATCCGCCCAGTTTGACTTGTTTCTCGAGGCCGAAACGGAGAGGGGCGAGGATTCCGACATCATGGAGGCTGACGGCGACGATTGGAACGTGATGCCCGACAAGGAACTCAAGAAGAAGCTCAAGGCGAGTGAAACGGTGCGCCAATACTTCGCGCTCAAGAAGGCGAAGTCGGATGCCGCCGCGCATGAGCGAGCAGAAGAAAAGAAGCTCGACGCCGCGACCGAGGCGACATTCGCGGAACTCTCGGAAGCCGAGATACAGACGCTGCTCTTTGACGACAAGTGGTTCGCCGCGCTCGAAAAGTCGATAATGGGGCTCTTCGATTCCGCCTTGAGGAAGTTCGCCGCGGGGCTCTCCGATCTCGCCCTTCGTTACGGCGAGACGCTTTCGGAACTTGAAGCGAAAGTCGCCAAATCGCAGAACGATGTCCACGCCGTCCTCCGCGAAATGGGGTTCAATTGGTAAGGAGGATTTCGGTATGCAAAAGGTTTCCATCCGATTCTTCAACGACAGGGAGGTCCGCGCCGTCTGGGACGACGCGGAGTCGAAATGGTGGTTTTGCGCGGTAGATGTCGTCGCGGCAATAGGTACAAGTGCGGATGCCAGAAACTACTGGTATGTTCTGAAGAACCGTTTGAAAAAGGCAGAGGCTGAACTCCTTACAAAGTGTAAGGGGTTCAAGTTGTTGGCGCCAGACGGGAAGCGGCATTTGACGGACTGTTTCGACAGCGACGGAATCGTGGCGCTTGCCAAGCGATTCCCCGGCAACAAGGCGTCGGGATTCCTCGACTGGTTCATTTATTCGGACAACACGATTGACGGGAAATCCCGCCAGAAGGCTTACGAACTTTTTGGGAGCGGTCTTCTGGAGAGCCTTGAACCAGGCAGTGTGAAGAGCCTTCAGCAGATACACGGCTACATCTTCGGCGGACTTTACGATTTCGCGGGCCAGATCCGCACAAAGAACATCTCCAAAGGAGGTTTCACGTTTGCCAACTGCATGCACTTCCCCGCAACGCTTAAGACCATCGAGGCGATGCCGGAAACGACATTCGATGAAATCGTCGACAAGTACGTGGAAATGAATGTCGCCCATCCGTTCATGGAGGGGAACGGACGCTCGACTCGCATCTGGCTTGACCTGATGCTGAAGCGCTCGCTTAAACGTTGCGTTGACTGGAGCCGCGTGGACAAAAACGTCTATCTCGCCGCCATGCGCGAAAGCATTGCGGATTCCAAGCCGCTGAAAGACATTCTGCGTCCTGCGCTGACGACGAAAATCGACGACCGCGAAACGTTCATGAAGGGTATCGACTA
>JAFXEA010000324.1 GCA_017521065.1 Kiritimatiellia bacterium
ACCGGTCCAGGCAGGAACAGTCTGCCTGGTTGCGCAGCCTGCCATGCCAGCCGCTGCTGAATATGCGGAAAGCTTGAGGAAATCACGTCTGTTCATTGTACTGTTCCTTTTTATGATGTTGTTTTTCTCGCCTCTAAAAACTGACGTAATTGTACCATACAAAAGCCTATCAGGGCGAAAAAGATTGGCTGGACGCCACCTTGTTCACCAGACTTGCTATACTGGAGTACGGAACGCCCGAATGGGTGGTGAGACCGATCTCGCAGGTGCGGGAATTGCTGTATCCATGCTTAACGCCATTTTTTTCGATCTGCCCACGCAGCTTGCGCAGAGCCCATGCATTCAATTCTGGATTGGTAAAGCCCTTGTCCCCGGCAAACGCGCAGCACCCTATGCCTTCCGGCACAAATACATTTCTGGAACACGCCTTTGCCACTCTGATGACCGAATCCGCAAGCCCCATCTTCCGCGTGGAACATGTTATGTGGACTGCCACAGGCTCGTCCATCTGCTCTATGCGCACTTTATCCAACACGAATCTTTCGATAAATTCGGCAGGCTCATAAAGTTTCATTCCTTTTATCTTCTCTCGCATCCTGTGGAGACACGGACTCTGATCGCACAGAACCGGCCATTTGCCGTTCTCGGATGCAACCCTCAAAGCCTCCTCAAGCTCTGCGCTCTTGCGATCCGCCGCCTCCGGCATGCCTTTCGATTCCCAGATTGTTCCGCAACAGAGACGCTCCATCCGTTCAGGAAACACGACCTCATATCCGGCTTTCCCGAGAAGCTCCATCATCTCCTCGACAACAGGCCTTTCACCTTTCGCAGCCCCCATGCGTTGGTTGATGCAGGACGGGAAGTACACAACCTTGCCCGAAGCCTTACTGGCTCCGGACATGGCAGCCTCGCCCCTTCTGCGCATCGCCTTCATGCTTTCGCATCCAGGAACAGCCGGTGTCCAAAGCGGAACCAAGCCGAATGAGAATCTATGAAGGCGTTCGCACACGGAGGCCATCAACTTATCACCCAGCACTCTCCTGCCAAGCGAAGCAACATTCAGCATCATGGCGGCACAACCAGCCACAAGCGAAAGATGCGAAGCCGAAAATGCCGCCACGCCACGATTCAGGATCGGCATCTCCCGTCCGCGAATTGCGTGTATAAGCTCACCGGTGTTTATGCCTACCGGACACGCCGTCGAACAGAGCCCGTCCCCTGCGCACAGATCGCGGCCGACGCGGCGGAAATCACGCTCAAGTTCCGCAGCCTTGCGGCGGGCATCAGCATCCGCAACGCCAAGTGCCTTAAGTCTGGCAATTTCGCGCTGAACGACAATCCTCTGCCTTGACGAAAGCGCGTATCCATGCGCAACGCACCTCACTTCGCAGAAACCGCATTCAATGCAACGATCAACTATCGGATCAAGACGCGGCAACGGCTTTATGTTCTGCACATAGGAATCTGTATCTTCGTTGAAGATCACCCCTGGATTGAGAATCCCTTCAGGATCGAACAGATCTTTTACGTCCTGCATCAGCTCGTAGGCATCGTCACCCCATTCCTTCCGGACGAACGGTGCCATGTTGCGTCCCGTACCGTGTTCAGCCTTGAGAGAACCGTCGTATTTTTTCGTGACAAGTTCAATCACATCGCGCATCATCCCGTCATACTGCGCAATCGCCGCAGGAGTGTCAAAGCGCTGGTTCAGGATGAAGTGCCAGTTGCCGTCGAGGGCGTGACCGTAGATCACCGCGTCCGGATAGTTGTGGGCTATGAAAAGCTTCTGCAGTTCATCTGTGGCATCCGCCAGTTTTTCGATGGGGACTGCGACATCTTCAATCAGGCATGTGGTGCCAATCTCACGAGTTCCGCCTACAGCCGGAAAGATTCCGCTGCGCATCGCCCAGTAGCGGGATACGGTGCCGGGATCGGCAGTGAATTCCGCCGGGGCGGCAAGCTTGAAAGATGATATGGCGGTCAATATCCTTTCGCGCTTGGACTTCAGTTCGTCAGCATCAACAGCCTCTGTTTTTACGAGCAGTGCCCCTGCGCCATCCGGCAGTCCGGAAAGCTCCGGGAAGTCCTTCTCGACTACGTGCATCGCCCTGCGGTCAAAGAACTCCGCAGCAACGGCTGAACCGGTCTTCTTTATCTCCGCAACGGCTTCGCAGGTCGAACGCGTAGACGGGAAAAGCAGAAGAGCCGACTCGGAAAGCGGGAACACCTTCCCCGTACGGAACACTATCTCCGACAGAAACGCAAGCGCACCTTCACTTCCGGGAATCAAATGCGCGATGATGTCAAACGGATCGTCATATTCGACGAACGGCAGTATCGTAAGTCCGGTTACGTTCTTGATGGAATATTTGCGCCGAATCCGCTCGCACAGCTCCTTGTCTGCGCGCGTCCGGTCGCGAAGCTCCTCTATGCGACCAAGAAACGCTCCGTGCGTCGCCGAGAATGAGGCACGAGAAGTCACGTCACCGGTGTCAAGGACGGTTCCATCCGCCAGGATTATCCTCACCGACTCAAGCATCCTGTAGCTGTTAGCATGAATACCGCAACTCATGCCTGAGGCGTTGTTCATCACAATTCCGCCTATCATGGCGCTGTTGATGGATGCGGGATCCGGCGTAAACCTGCGTCCGTACTTCGCAAGCATCTCATTCACCCTGCCGCCGATGA
>JAFXEA010000325.1 GCA_017521065.1 Kiritimatiellia bacterium
CTGCATCCCGGTGTGGATCAATGACGACGATCCCGAGGATATGATCTGCGTCGGATCCGTGAAGGAGTTGGAGGAGCTTTCAAGCGAGAAGGTGACAGATCTCCACAAGCACTTCATCGACAAGATCGTCATCAGGAAGGACGGCAAGACCTACCACCGCACGCCCGAGGTTCTCGACTGCTGGTTCGAATCCGGTTCCATGCCGTACGCCCAGCAGCACTACATGGGTGAGGGTGACGCTTCCTCGTTCTTCCCGGCCGACTTCATCGCAGAAGGCCTTGACCAGACGCGTGGCTGGTTCTACACGCTCATGGTTCTCGGTACGTGCCTCTTCGACAAGTCGCCTTACCGCAATGTGATCGTGAACGGACTCATTCTCGCCGAAGACGGCAAGAAGATGTCCAAGCGCCTCAAGAACTATCCCGACCCCAACCTGATGCTCAACACCTATGGCGCGGATGCCATCAGGCTTTATATGATCTATTCGCCGGTGGTGAAGGCCGAGTCTCTCAAGTTCTCTGAGAACGGCGTCAAGCAGCTGATGCGCGATCTGCTCATTCCCTGGTGGAACGCCTATTCATTCTTCGTCACCTACGCGAACGTCGACAAGTTCGATGATGCGGAGGTGGTCTATCCCGAATCGCAGAACGTTCTCGACCGCTGGATCGTTTCCTCGATGGAGACGCTCATTGCTGACGTCACAGCTGCGATGGACTCCTACGATCTGCAGAAGGCGGTCCGTCCGTTCGTCCGCTTCATCGAAGATCTCACGAACTGGTATATTCGCCGCAGCCGTCGCCGTTTTTGGAAGTCCACGAACGATGGCGACAAGTTGTGCGCATACCGTACGCTCCGCTACGTGCTTGTTCAGCTTGCGAAGGTCGCAGCTCCGTTCACTCCTTTCATTGCAGAGGAGATCTATCGCAACCTCAAGGGCGCAAGCGATCCGGACTCCGTGCATCTCTGCGATTTCCCGACGGCGAACTCCGCAGCACGCGACCTTGATCTCGAAAAGCGCATGGCTGACGTTCAGGCAGCCGTCGAGCTGGGGCGCCGTCTCCGTGCGGATAACGATCTCAAGGTGCGTCAGCCGCTCTCCGCGCTCAAGCTTGCGGGCGGCGATGTGAAGGGCCTCGAAGAACTCATTGAGGATGAACTCAACTTCAAGAGCGTGGTGTTCGTTGCCGACGAGACTGATCTTTGCGACGTCTCCTACAAGGCGAACTTCAAGACGCTTGGCAAGAAATGTGGCGCGAAGATGAAGGCTGTTGCCGCCGCAATCGCCGCCGCGAAGTCTGTGCCGTTTGACTGCGAAGGGTTCACGATCACAGCTGATGACGTTCTTGTGACGCGTTCGCCCAAGGCCGGGCTCGTGGTGGCTTCGGAAGGTGCGATTGTCGTCGGTCTCGAGACCGCGCTCACGCCTGAGCTTGTCGCTGAAGGGCTTGCCCGCGAATTCGTGTCCCACGTGCAGTCGATGCGCAAGGAGGCGGATTTCGAGGTCACCCAGCGCATTTCGCTCACTGTTGAGGCCGATAACGAGACCAAGGCTGCTCTTGAGGCGCATCTCGACTACGTCAAGAACGAAACGCTCACAACCGCGTTTGCGTTCGCAGCGACGGATGCGGAAGCCGTAGAGCTCAACGGACATTCCACAAAGATCAAGGTTGAAAAGGTCTGACGGCCCGCGTCAAGCGACGGGTTGGCGCGTTAGTCAATGGTAGGCTTTTTCGACAGTGGAGTCGGCGGCAGATGCGTGCTTGACGCATTTCGCCGACTCTGTCCGGATGAACCTGCCGTATATGTCGCCGACAGTGAGAACTGTCCGTACGGGAACAAGCCTCCAGAGGAGATAGTGCGGCTCTCTAAACGGATTGCCGCCGATCTCATAGGCCGGGGGTGTGAGGTTGTTGTGGTGGCCTGCAATACGGCGACCGCCGCCGCGATAGACGAGCTGCGAAACGAGTGGCCTGAGATTCCGTTCGTAGGGATGGAGCCGGCGGTGAAGCCTGCCGCGCTTGGATCCAAAAGCGGTATCGTTGGAGTGCTTGCGACACGCGGTACGTTCAATGGAAGGCTGTACCGTGAAACCTCTTCGAGGGTGTCAGACACTGTCAGGATCATAGAGTGCATCGCGGACGAGTTTGTGGATCTGGTTGAGCGTGGCGTCGTTTCGGGGGCGGAGGCGGAGGATGCGGTACGGCGTCGGATCGAACCGTTGATTGCCGCCGGTGCAGACCGCATTGTTCTTGGCTGTACGCATTTCCCGCACCTAAAGCATTTGATGGAGAATGTTGCGGACGGCAGGGCTGAGATTGTTGATCCTTCAGATGCCGTCGCCAGACGTATAGCAGAGGTTCTGAAAGGAGTGCGTTCATGCGCATCGAGGTGATAGCTCCGCATGGATTCTGCGGCGGAGTGGATCGCGCCGTAAGAATGGCGCATGAACTGCTTGACAGGGTGAAAGGCACGGTGTACGGTCTGCATGAGATCGTGCACAATGAAAGTGTAGTAGGTGCACTCGTCTCCAAGGGTATGGTGTTTGTCGAGTCTGTCGCTGACGTGCCTGAAGGGGCTGCAATTCTTGTGAGCGCCCATGGTACTTCACCTGCCGTTTTCGAAGAGGCGAAAAGACGCGGACTGACGGTTGTGGATGCGACGTGCCCATTCGTTTTGGCGGGGCATGCCAAGATACGCGAGAATTTCAGGAACGGTATGCGCACTGTCATAATCGGTAAGCCTACGCATGCAGAGGTGAAGGGGTATCTCGGGGAGGAAGGGGCATGTCTGCCCGAGGATCTTCGTCCCGGGGAGCGTACCGGCAGGGTTGTGCAGACCACCCTTGACGCAGATGAATACGGTGGAGTGTGCACCGCTACACGCGACCGTCAGCAGGCGGTGCGCAAGTTCGTGGAGTCGGAACTTTTGAAGGGTCTGTCCCCATCTTCCGTCGGCGTGCTGGTGGTTGGCAGCCCCAAGAGTTCCAACACCGGAAAGCTTGCCGATATCGCGGAGCGCGCAGGTGCAAGGAGTTGGCGTGTGGCAGGGACAAAAGATGTTCTATCGATTGATTTCTCCGGAATAGAGGTTTTAGGCGTCACATCGGGCGCATCCACACCGGAAGATGTGTTTGATGATGTGCTTGAGGGTCTGTCCCCATTGACGTGAGGGTCTGTCCCCAGCAACGTGAGGGTCTGTCCCCCATCGACGTGAGAGAAGAAACTGGCGTATTTGAATGTATTCATGTGTTCGCAATGGGGCGACATATGGTATAATCGGCGGCAATGAAAACAAAGCGCAGAGATTTCCTACGTGCGGCAGGCGCAGCCTCTCTTCTTGGGCTGGGTGGCTGCTCGTCTTTCAACATAGCCAAGTCTGCCATCTTTTCGAACGGCAAGATCAACATGGCGTTCATCGGCATTGGACACCGTGGCAACACGAACTTCACTATGTTCCATCATTTCAAGGATCTGGTGAACGTGGTCGCCCTGTGCGATACTGATATGGAGGGCACTGCCACGCAGACGGTTCTTGAGATGTGTCCGGATGTTCCGCGCTACACGGATTTCCGCAAGATGTTCGATGAACTCGGAAATTCCATCGACGCCGTCTGCATCTCGACTCCCGACTTCTCGCACTTCCCCGCAGCCATGCTTTCCATGTCCCTTGGCAAGCATGTATATGTGGAAAAGCCGCTCGGCAACAGGTTCTACGAAATCGAACTGATGACGAAGGCTGCCGAAACGTATGGCGTGGTTACGCAGATGGGTAATCAGGCCCAGTCGGATTCGAACTACTACCAGTGCCAGTCCCTAGTGCAGAGCGGGTTTATGCGCGATGTCACGCGCATCGAAGCATTTATGTGCGCTTCACGCCGTTGGCACAAGTACAACGGCGAACTGAAGAAGATGCCGCCTGCCCAGCAGAAACCGGCGCATCTCGATTGGAACGTATGGCTTTCCCAACGTGCCGACCGTGGCTACAACGAGGCGTACATGGAGGGCGAATGGCGCTGCTTCTACGAGTATGGCACCGGTCCGATAGGAGACTGGGGGCCGCACATCTTCGCAACGTCATGGGAGCATCTCAAGCTTGGATTACCGTCCAGGATTGAGGTGCTGAAGTGCGAAAAGGGCACCAACATCGTCTTCCCGCTCGCATCAACCATCGCCTTTACGTTCCCGGAACGTGGACCTGGGCTTCCCGAGTGCCGTCTTGTGTGGCATGACGGACTCGGAAACTATCCGGAACTGCCCGAAAAGATCACCGA
>JAFXEA010000326.1 GCA_017521065.1 Kiritimatiellia bacterium
GAGCCGGGGTTACAACCGTAGGAGCGGGAGCGACAACAACGGGCGCCGGAGCAACGATATCGCGCACGATGGCTGCTGTTCCTATTGCCGCAGCAGCGATTCCCCATCCGCAGTGGTGACGGTGATGATGGTGGTGATGGGAAACGTGATGATGGCGAGGAGCATGATGGAAGCGGGGGCCGCCATGGAAACGGTGGCCGCCATGATGCCCACCGGGACGAGCGAATGCGAGACCTGCCATTGCCACTGTTGCTATCATTACTGTCAGTTTCTTGTTCATGTTTTCCTTCTCTTTCTGTCATTGTTGACATAATGGTTAGGGAATGTCTCCACGAAAATCTGACAAAAAAAAAATCGCGGACAGGAAAATTTCCCTGCCCGCAGATCTTCAAACTCTAAGTAATATCTTAGAATGCAAAATTAAGAGCCAATCCGCAGATGAAATTGTAGCTTTCATCCCACTTTCCGTGCGCCTCGTAATAGCGCGAAGCCTGACGGATCTGGCGATCGAACAGGAAGTCCGAATAGGCGACATAGCCGGAGAGGGTGAAGTATTCGCAGAAGTTCCACGCAAGCTCAAGCTTGATGCAGGTATCCATGAGACCGGAATGGTCAAGCGGCTCGTCGTTTTCCTTCCAGAGATAGTACCCCACGCGCTGTCCGTTGCCGAAACCCTGTCCGACCGAAGGACGGAGCGAAAGCACGGGATCGTCATCCTCCGACTCACCGTCGATGAGGGAGAACGTATGGCCAAGTTCGAGATTCAGATATGTTCCGTTGTCGCGGTCGATATCGCGCTCATAAGTGAACTTAGGCTCAAGCCAGAGATCTGGAAGTCCAACCTCCAGCGTAATGAACTGGGAATGTTCACCCCACACCTTCCCCATCGACTCAGGATGATACTCATAGCAGTAGTCCAAAGAGAACTCGACGGTCGTAGGCAGATACTCGCAATCCTCCGGAGAGAACGCATGGGCGATACCTACATACGGATCGAACTCCTGGTAGCGGCCTCCACGGTTCATATAGACGCGCTCGCCGTCAATTCTCTTGCGGCCGTACGGAGTGACGTCGAAAATGGCGTCAAAACCGACAAACATCCAGTCAAAGAAGGTGATGCAGGCCGACGGAGTCACGATCGGATCATTGTTGTCGACAACGCCATAACTCAGGTATTTCGAGTCAAGGGCAATCCCTGCCTCGATAGAGACGTAGTCGGAAAGCGAAGAGGACTCCTCCTCGACTTCAACCGCGGCGTTGGCGTTAGCATTTTCCGCCGCCCACACACCACCGCAGAAAGCGGCCGCGCAGGCAACTGTTACCAGGTGTTTTGTGTTCATCTTTCTTTTGTTCCTTACTTGATCAGTAATGGTTGTTTTTTTTTAAAGGGGCGAATGATACCATATCCCCCCTTAAAATTGGACACAAATTTTTAAAATTTTTCAGCACCCAGATTTCTATGCGGTCTTCACATCCGGGTATAGCGGGGGCCGTCCCCACCCTGCGGGAAAGTCCAGTCGATGTTCTCCATCGGACACTTTATCCGGCAGGTCTTGCAGTGCAGACAGTTGGAGAAATCTATCTCCAGCTCGCCATCCTCCATACGATACACCTCCGCCGGACAGAACCGTGTGCACGGCGCACCGAACTTCGCCCGGCATTCTGCGCACTTGTCACGGTCAAGCACCTTCAGGTGGCACGGCTGATCCTCTTCGTGGATCGTACCGCTCATGAACACATCCGTAAGGCGATCCGGCATTACCGATGCCTCCATGTCAGATGGAACAGACGACATACCGCAAGCCTTGCCGTCCAGCTTGCGCAGTCCGGCGGCATCCCCTTCCGAAAGCCCAGGCACACGGAAGAACGGGAAAAGTCCACGCGTAAGCCACGCAAAACCTGCCATTGCAACACCCCACGGAAGTCCATAGCAGAACCCTGCGCGTACATTGCGCACTCGCTTCATCTCCTTCCAGCCGGACGTCTTCTTGAGAAGCTTTTCATAGTCCTTGCCGTCAAGGATGCTCTCCGCCGCAGCGACACCGCTCTGGAGCGCGATATGAACGCCCTTGATGCGCAAGGAATCGAGAAGTCCTGCACCGTCACCCACGATAAGCACTCCCGGAGCCTGCACTTTCGGAACGGAATAGTAGCCGCCTTCCGGAATCACCTTTGCGCCATACGCAACCGTCTTGCCTCCCTTGAAATGACGCTTCACCGCATCTGAACTTTTGAACTGACGGAACAGATCGAAAGGATCCACCTCCGGACGCTTGTAGTCGAGTGCGTAGGCGTAGCCGACCATGACCTGAGTCTCGGACACATGGTACACAAATCCGCCGCCATAGGTATCGAAGTCACTCGGCCACCCAAACGTGTGCATCACCTCGCCTGCCGTCTGAGTGCCGGCGGGAACCTCAATCAGTTCCTTGATGCCAATGGCATAGGTCTGCGGACGCACACCCTTGAGACCCTTAGCGGCGACAAGCCGTTCCGTAAGGATACCGCAACCGCCCTCTGCCAAAATCACAGTCTTCGAGCGGATCTCTTCAGTAGCGAGGTGGTTGGACTTCTTCGTACCGTTCTTGTCCAGCCCCTTCTCGCCAGTCCGCGCACCGACAACAACACCATCCTTCTCGACAAGTTCGGTGACTGCGTAGCCGGTATATATCTCAACGCCTTCTCTCTGTGCAATCCCGGCAAGATACTGCACGACCTTCGTAAGCGAAGCGACAGGATAACGCTTCGAACTCATCATGGGCGGCACCCACGGCACCTTCAACGACCACTTCCGGCAAAGAAGCGTCCTGAAACTCTCCTTCACCACCTTCGCCTCCACAGGCAGCTTCTCAATCTCCTCTGCCGTAAGAAGCCCTTCAAAGCCGGAAGGATCGATGATCGCCCCCGACAGCACATGTGAACCTACGCTGCGCCCCTTATCCAAAACCAGCACACGAGGAGACTTGCCGTCTCCACGCTTCTTCGCGCCACGCTTCAACGCAATCGCCGCCGCCAATCCGGCAGGACCCGCACCAACTATCAGTACATCTGTTTCAATCATCTATCCACCTCATTTCCTATGCTTGGAATTATACAAAAATTAGGTATTTATGTTCTGACGGCCGCAACCTGTTACCCCCTTCCGGGAAATTTCGGCGGCGGTTCGGCGAAGATATCGGGCTTTGCATCCATGCCCCACTTGTCCTTGATGGCGACTTTGCCGATTGCACCGAGGAAGTCGGCAGAGGGATTGACGCCTCCCGCCAACTCAAGCTTTACGCTCATGCCGTTTGCGTAGGAAAGATTGATGTGCATCGGAACGCCGCCGGGATTGGCGGACGCAAGCGAGGCGACCGTCTTCATCTTCTCGTCAAGTTTCGGATCCTCGTACACAAAATCCACATACAGACCGTTGGCGAACCTGCTTATTCCCTCCGAAAGCCTGTACGCCTCGCGGACAAAGAACTGCAGCCCTTCCTCCTCGGCGTTCGTCTCGCGGTTCGTGCGGTGCATCAGCTCACCGCAGATCAGCACGGGAGTCTCGACCGCCGACGGCAGCCAGTCCGCCATCTTAGCGTACGTCTTCGCGAACGCCAGCGCCTCCATCTCGTTGTGGCTGTCGTCGATCGTGAGAATCGCCCAGGGCTTCGGCTCCTCATTCGGCTTCTTCGGTTTGGACATCCTCACCTGACAGCTCTTGAGGAGTCCGCCGAGCCTGACCGGCACACGCAGCGGCTTCGGCGAATTCACCTGCTCCATGAACGGAATCTCCGGCGGCTCGCTGATCTTGAACGTGGAAAGCGTATCGAGAACGTGCTCAAACGCGCCAAGCGGATGTCCGGTAAGATAGATGCCGAGATACTCGCGCTCCGCGCGGAAGTTCTCCATCAGCGGCCACTGCGGACAGTCCGCAAGCTCCGAATCCGTGGCCGTGCTTTCGACGCTCGCATCAAGCACATCGAAAAAGCTTCCCTGCGAACTCGCCTTCTCTTTAGCAAGCCCTGCAGCTTTCTTAAGCGCAAATTCGGCATTGTTGAAATACCGCGCCCGATGGAAAGACGGATCTGCGGCGATGAACGAATCGAAGGCTCCCGTTCGAACCAGATTCTCCACCGCCCGCTTGTTGATGACCGGAGACCCTCTCTTGCCGTCCTCACCGACGGTCACCACCGCACCGAGACGGATGCAGAAATCCATGAATCCCTTGTACGGACCGTTCTTCTCACGTTCAGCGACAATCGCATCAGCGACGTTGCCGCCGACACCCTTGATGCCTGCCAAACCGTAGCGGATCGCCTTCTCGCCCTTCACTGGCGTGAACCGGGCAAAGGCGGCGTTCACGTCCGGCGGCTTAACCTCAAGCCCCATAGCCTCAGCCTCCGCGACGAAGCCGGGGAGCTTGTCGAAGTTCCCGATTTCCGAGGAAATCTGGGCACACATGAACTCAGCCGGGTAGTGCGCCTTCAGGTAGCCCGTCTGATACGCGACCCACGCATAGCACACGGCGTGGGACTTGTTGAACGCGTAGGACGCGAACGCCTCCCAGTCGGACCATATCTTTTCGATGAGTTCCTTGGCGGCCTTCTCGTCCTTCCACTTGTCGATGCGGAACTCGGGATTGTCGAGACATCCCTTGACGAACTTCGCCTTAAGCTCATTCATGATGTCCATGAGCTTTTTGCCCATGGCCTTGCGGAGCTTGTCAGACTCGCCGCGCGTGAACCCGGCAAGAAGACGCGACAGCAACATCACCTGTTCCTGGTACACCGTTACGCCGTAGGTGTCCTTCAGGTATTTCTCCATCAACGGGTGGTCATAGGTCACCGGCGCCCTGCCCTGCTTGCGGTCGACGAAGGTCGGAATGTATTCCATCGGACCTGGGCGGTACAGCGCGTTCATTGCGACAAGGTCGGTGAGCCTTTCGGGCTGAAGCGCGATGAGCCACTTCTTCATGCCGTCGGATTCGAACTGGAAAAGCCCCGTCGTCTCGCCGCGTCCGAAAAGCTCGTACGTCTCCTTGTCGTCGTCGGGAATTTCGTCGGTGTTGATGTCGATTCCGTGGAACTGCTTGATGAGCGCAACGCACTCCTTCTCGACCGTGAGGGTCTTGAGTCCCAGAAAGTCCATCTTCAGAAGCCCCACGGGCTCCACGAAGTGTCCGTCGTACTGCGTGGTGAGAAGCGACTCACCGGCCGTCGGCATCACGGGGAGCGTATCGATGAGCGGGTCGCGCGAAATGATCACGCCGCAGGCATGGACGCCAGGCTGGCGGATGGAGCCATCCAGACGCACCGCACGTTCCATAAGCGTCTTTACAGTCCCCTCGTTGCCCGGAACGATGACATCCTTGATCGGCTGTCCGTCAAGCGCCGCCTGGAGATTCGCACCTTCCGGCAACGCCCAGCCGCCGGTCTTCTTGTCCTTGGCGAGAGCCTTCTTGAACGTGATCTTCGGGGTGTCGGGAACCAGGGCGGCGAGCTTGTTCGTGTCGGCAAGCGGATATTCCATCACGCGGCCGACATCCTTGATGGCACTCTTTGGAGCCATCTGACCGAA
>JAFXEA010000327.1 GCA_017521065.1 Kiritimatiellia bacterium
ATACGGCTCATCTGCTTGATATGGTAGCGTGAAATACGTTGTGCCAGCAATCTTGGGGATATGATATATGAAATCTCCACCATGAACAGGCACCTCATCTGACCAGAAAGTTCCATTTGTTACTGATGATGCCCCCATCGGATCCACTGCACTAAAAAAGTCCTCTTCGTCTTTCTCTAACTTCACGGCGGGATAATAGAGTGCGTACAATGTTTTAGTCAAACCATCCTCACTTAACTCCATCTTCAACCAAGGTTGAGTGAAATTCGAAGAACCATTGTTCTTGACGACAAAGTCATCCTCCGAACATTCACAATCAGCCGGCATCGTAATCAGATCATAGCGTGTGAGTTCAGTCACTGCAGAACTAGGCGCACCTTCCAATGTAATTGTAACTGGATCGCCTTCGACTTTCAACGAAGTGCGTACTGTCAACTTTTCACTGGTCTTAAGCTTGAGCAATGCCCCTTGTCGTAAAGTCAACGCATCAACCGAAGTCGCAATCGTTGTTTTGAATACGGCATCTTTTCCAACTGTTACAGACCCGCCGAAATATGATGCTTTGCCAGAAAGGGCAAACGAAGCCGTAACTGGTGTTCCTGCGGAAGTATATTGTGAAGTGACCACGATCGATCCGCAGAAATCTTCTGCATTCCCACGGAACTCAAGGGCAAAAGGCTGAGGTCCATTTGAAGAATCACCATCAGCTACCGCCGAATATACGAGAATCCCACTTGAATCAGCGGCATGAACGTCATTGGTGAATGCAAGAAACTTGTTCCTGTATCCGCCATGGAAGATGAACGGATCTGATGCTGGAGACGAAAAAGTCGCTTTTCCTCCTATATATACGCTTGTAGCTCGTATATGGCAAAGTCCATTGGCGAAAATAACGCCTCCTTCGCCCTTAAACGTCACCGGATAATAGACATGATACGTTCCCTTTGCGCCATTTATCACACCAAACGTCAAAGATTTTGCTTCTACAACTTCTTCTGACGCTGTCTTTAAAATGTACTTTCCTGAAACAAGATAATCATACAAAGAAGGATTTTCAACAGCCGGAGACCATATGTTATCTCCCGCAAAACCAGTAGTTGCATCAGAATTGGCAATCAGCCTCACATACCCATCCTTTTCCGCAAATACAGGAAGGAGAAGCAGCAACGAACATGCCGCAACCTGCGCTTTTCTACTAAAATTCATGGTTCTGTTTCCTTTACTGTTGCATACATCCCACCGGATAGACGGATAGAACTTTTGGATTGACAACACCATTAACCTAAAAACAAGCGCAATTTTAGCAAATACATTTTTTTTTTCAAGCGGAGAGGCAATCAATCAGCAACAGCATTCCTTTTCTACCATAATCTTGCGCAATGCACCTGAACCCCCATTGGATTTTCGGGATGCCATTTTTCCTGAGGTTGCAGAAGCATACTGGAAGGCACACGAAACACTATGTCACCATGGGGATGACCATCTTTGCCTATCCAAAATCTGATGCGCAAAGCGGATGAGTCCCATGTACGCGCAGAAAACCTTCCTATGCCTGAATCGCAAAATAATCAGGAATAACGGATCCGTACAATTGCTTTGTGATATAATTTGACGCAATCTCGGGGTGCTGAAGGCATGGTGTCTTCGGCTGAGATAAGACCCGTTTAACCTGATCAGGGTAATGCCTGCGGAGGAAACAATGAAAAAACCAATAATGACCGCACTTATGATAGCGGCAGCGGCTGTAAACGCAAGCGACGAAAAGCTGGGCGTATCCGGCTATGGCTCGTTCGATGTATCAAGCGCATACGTCCTGTATGGCGCAAGAATGAACAAGGAGCCGTGCTATTGGACGTATGGAGAATTGAACATTTCCGCAGACGGATGGGGCAGCATCGGTGCATCGCTTTGGCAAAACACCGACATGACCTGTCACCGCAAGGGCGCCATGCGCCGCATGAACGAATGGGACTGGACGGCATATCTCCGCAGCGGATACGATATCGCCGAAGATTGGCGCATCGCAATCGAAGCCGGTCATGTATGGTATAAATACCATGGTCTGAAGGATTCGGCCAAATCCATCTACAAAACCATGATGGAGATCTATGGACGCGTAGAACTGCAAAACCCGTATGTCACACCGCATATATTCGCGGCCTACGACTGGCGGATAACGGATGGATCGTTTGTGGTGGCAGGGTTGAAGCGGGATATGGAACTGCCGCTGAACATAACGTTCACCCCGGATCTTACGGTTGGCGGCGGCGATGACAGATATCTTGCGTGCATGTATCCGCCTTGGGATGAAAAAGCCGTGAAAGGCGGCATATCATACGTCCAGCTGGCAGGCAAGCTGTCATATTGGTTCAACAACCATTTCGGAATCCATGCACAGGTCGCCTATGCCGTGACCGCCAATGACCGCATACGATCTAGCATCGATGCGGATGCCTCCGACTATCGCAAGCAGTTCATATGGGGGACGGTCGGCATAGATGTCGCATTCTAAATGCTTCTGACAGACATGAACACCTTCATCAGATTTTTAATCGAACAGTTCCGTGGATGGCGGACGACGGAAGTTCTGTGGCTTGCGTTTTCCATTTCGTCAATAATTGCACTGTCGGTCCATTGGGGAGATACGGCGATAGGGATGACGGCAGCGGTCACAGGCATGATGTACACAGTGCTCGCCGGCAAAGGGAAGCCCTCATGTTTCCTATTCGGGCTGGTAAACACTCCGCTCTATGCATGGATTGCGTTCAATGCGGGATACTACGGCGATCTTTCCCTGAACATCTACTATTTCATCATGATGGTCCCGGGCCTCGCCGCATGGCTGCGTCACCGGTCCTCGGTGGCCGAAACAGGGATTGTCCGCACCAGACTGTCGAACAAAGGCAGGCTCCAGCTTTTCGCAATGTGCATCATCGGCATTCTGGTGCTATGGGGCATACTTTACCTGATCAACGGGAACCGCCCCTTCTGCGATGCGGTCACCAACATCCTTTCCATTGCGGCCATGCTTCTTACAGTAAGGAGAGCAATAGAGGAATGGATACTTTGGATTGTCGTCAACGCCGTGGAGGTGTTCATGTGGTGGAAGGCATGGTGCGCAGGGGAAGGCAGCATATCGGTGCTGCTGATGTGGCTCCTCTTTCTCGCAAACGGAATCTACCTGCTTTCGCTTTGGATGCGCATGGAAAAGAGAACAGCCTCAGCTGTCCTCAGATAGGAGCGCAACAGGATCTCAGTCCGAACTTGACGGGTTCCCCGTCCACAATTTCGGAAAACTCCACAGTCTTCCCCAATTTTGGATTTTGCATTATTCACGGCGTTTTCATAAGAAATCCCCAGGATGTGCAACCAACATTCTCGATATAGAACAGGAGACAGGCAGAAAACACGATGTAAGTTTTCTTTTCATCGGATGCAAGCACTTGCCATCTGGCGAATAAACGCAGTGCCAATCGTGATCAAGCACACCCGCTCCGATGCGACGGACCTTCTCCTCTTCACCGACAGTGAACTCGACAAGGCTCCACGCCGTCTGAGTCCACGGACGCCCCTTCCTGTCGCCATCCCATACAGCCGTCACGAGCATCTTGTGGCTTC
>JAFXEA010000328.1 GCA_017521065.1 Kiritimatiellia bacterium
GCCTGAAAGAAATCAACTCCTTATCCCAGATTCTTCCGTTTATGTAAGGCATCATCAAGCATCCACGGCTGCGGCCGTACGCCATGGTTTCCTTGACACCATGCTTCGCAGGAAAATATTCCGGGTATGCCACGTCAAAATCCGAATTGTGCCAGCAGTACCAATGAATCCCCACTTTCATTTCCGGCCAGTTTGCTCGAAGCTGTCCGATACAGTTGGACACCGACTGCGATCTTCCGCTGACACGATACCAGAACGGTATCTCGGCAAATCCTTCGGGATAATCCTTGCGCTCGAATTTACGCCCTTTCGCACACCACACCTGGTTTGTGGCCCATGTCCTGTAGAGCTTGGCGGCAGCAACCCAATTGCCCTTGAATACACCGATCGACACGGGGAATCCGGGATCGGCCGCAGATGCCGGTCGCCCGGCGTTCACGACAGGCGTACAGCAAGATACGTTCTGCCTTCCGGAATACGTCACTTTCGTGACTTCAGCCTTTGAATTGTGCGGCGCGTACAAAAGACCCGAGTCACCTATCATGTACGCAAGCGCGGTGGGCAGCACACCTGCCGAATATGCGGATTTCGCAGGAACGCCGTCGCCATCGTAATTGCGGTGGAGTCTCCAACCCATTGAGTTCGACGGCTCGCAGAAATCCCCCTCTCCGCACTTCGTCACTCCGCGCAACACCGGATAGATCGTATAGTACACGCCCCATTCCCGGCTGCGGTTTTCAACGCGAATGCGCCATTCCGACTCCACCGCACCCGCCGGAAGCGAGACGTCGGCAATGACATCTAAATCCCTCTTCCCGGGAGATATTTCAACTCCCTTGAACACGAACCTTAAACCATCCGCAATGCGCTCCACGCTGCGTCCGTCCGCCGGCGTACGGTTGGATATCGTTTTGTGCACCGGCTTGCCGTCCTTCCCCTTGCGGGAGAGTTCAAGCGACCATAAATCCCCGACGGCAGGAACTCCGGAAAACAAATCGCGGTTCACGAAACGCTTGCGCCCGCCGCCAAGGAGGTTGACAATAGAAGACACGCCATAGCCCTCGGCGGCAGACGCGAACGAGATTTCCATCGATTCGTTTTTGAGGACCGTCTCTCCGTCCACGCATGCGCCGGACGGTGCCGCAGGCGAAATTGTCGCCGCAAACAACGGGAGCATCAATATCATAAGTCTTGTCATACCAAATCCTTTACTTCTCTCCACATCGCCTCTTCTTTGAGACGCATCCATACCTGATGCCGGCTCCATTAAGGTCATATGGCTTTCACCTTGAACGGACTGACGGCCTTCTCCGTCGCCGGTCCGATGCCTGCAAATCCCAGTCGTTCAATCTGCGGCTACACAGGAAATGTCGCCTGTGTAGCCGCCGCTTTGTAATCATTCAAAAATATCTTTGACTTTTCACTTGACGCAATACATACTCGTATAATTGTATTTCTTGTTTTTCCCTTCGTAGGCAAGCAACGAATTGGAAGTCATAACCCACAATGTGCAGGCTGCCGTACATATCGAAATTCCATATCCGACTCTTTTTCCACATCCTTTGTCCATTGCTTTACCTCCTTGATTTTCAAAGAACAAGGCTCTGCTTTCTGAGACGATTTTCAAGGTTGCCGGAACAACACCTCAAAATCGACCGACGGACGCCCATCAACCTCAAAATCGACATAGTCCGATGCGTCCACGGCAACCTCACGGAAGGGAGTCTCCACTCCGTCCACTAAGAGCTTCGAGCATTTTCTTCCTTTGGGCAGAAGCAGATGACAGACGATTTTTCTGGACGGGCTTTTCAGATTGTACCGCATGCCCTTGCCGTCGAGCACCCAGCGCACATCCACATATTTCTTCGTCATTTCATATCCTGTCACATACCTCAGTTCCGTATAGCCGGTGACGGGCCAGCGAGGCGAAAACTCCATCACATCATACCCGACGCCGGCATTTACGACCCCTGCAAGACCTTCGTCCACAGCACTCATGAGCGCCGCAGCGCCCCATGCGCTCGGCCCGCCGCCTTGCGGCTTCTCCGTCACCGGGTCGTACAGGAAATAGATGTCGCCGTCACGCTCAACCAATTTCATCATGCGGCTTATTATGTCCCATCCGTACTCTTCCCTTCCGCAGAGAAATGCACCCTTTGCGAGTTCGCCGGCCGTAAAGGGCGAAATGGCTCCGTTCAGATATTCCCCCGGAGCATATTTCATGAACTTGGGCGAATACGGAGGATCGATCGTAAACCATTCCGCAAACGACTTCACGCATTTTCTCCGTTCCTGGAACGCATCCACCACAGAACGGCACTGGTCGCCCGTGAGGAATCCGCGATTCAGCGCATATGCGTCAGACAGGGACAGCCTGTTCGTTTCGTTGCCGTCATACGGAGGATTGCCGTCTACGGGGAACTGATGGGTGAAGAACCTTCCGTTCCACAGATGCTTCATGACATTCGCCTTCAGCGTCTCCGCTCTCTTGCGCCATTCCGACGCCTTCCCCCGCCTTCCAAGCCTGTCGTTCATCCATGCGAGCTGGTTCATTGCCTGGTACACGCCGGTATTGTCGCCGTGCATGGCGCACATCGGGCCAAATATCGTGCGGTTGTACGCACTCTTCTCGTCATGGGTGAAATCCCACGTATCTATCGTATAGAGCCTGATCGCAAGACCGTATTTTTCGCTCCACCTCTTTGGATCGGAAGTCTGGTAGTCTATTCCCTTTTCGAGCGACGGCAGAACCTTTGCAAGCCATGCATCGTCTCCCGTGATCCGGTAGTAGGTCATGGCACCTTCCACAACCAGGAATTCGACATCCGCCTCGAGTTCGAGCCGTACAAGAGAAAGATGGTCGTCCGGATAGAGACGGCGGCAACTTTCGTCCACGAATTTCCAGTGGTTGTCGTCCATCTGCTTGACCAGCTCGAAAAACTGTCCGTCTTCGCGCTGCGTGTCTATTATGAACTGGAGGAACGACAGCGGATCGTGTTCCCAGTGGCACCACCCTTTCATGTCATGGACATGGTCGCGTATCCAGTTGTGGTTGCATACCAGCACCTTGCCGTCGATGAACAGCAATCTGCGGTTGGACATGAGATTGATGCGAAGCTTGTGGAGGAACATCCCGAGTTCGTATCCTGAAGTGGTGAGCGCTCCGGGAAGAGACAGCTCCGGATTGTTGTACAAGCCGCACCTTTCCCCTTCGCACAACCGCCGCGGAAGAGGATATTTAAACTCTATTTCCGCCGCCGAAGCCATCAGCGCCGCCGTCAGGCCGAAAACGGCTACCAGCCGCTTCATGCGAAAATTCGGAACACAAGAATGCTTTTTGCTTTTTGCATCATGTTTTCCCGCAAAAACTCTTATCGACATCGTTCCATCCTCGTTGATTGCCAGGGCTTCAGTGAACAACTGCAAACCGGAAAGTCTCTTGCCGCCACTGAAATCCAACTCCATTAATTGGCGCTTATTTTATCATGAAGCCAACACCCGATGCATTATCTTAAAATAGAAAACGACTGTCGTTTTTGGGAAAGCCACAACTTGAGCGCAATACGCTTGCGTGGTATAATTAAAAGCCAAAATGACTCCTCGTGTAGCAATATTGATGGAAACCTCGTTGGAAGTGTCGCGCAATCTCCTGTGCGGCATAATCCGCTATGTACGCACACACGACACCTGGACGCTCGACTTGACCCCCGGCGGCATTGCGGAGCAGCGACTTCCCGAAACCTGGAACGGACAAGGCATCATCGCAAGAATACCTTCCTTGAAGGAGGCAGGAAAGCTTGCAGCCCATCCCGCACCCAAGGTGATACTAGATCCTCAAACTCCATTCACCAATCCGAACCACCCCTTGTCGAAATGCGTACGCCTCACCTGCGACCACGACGCAATTGGGCGCGAAGCCGCACGGCATTTCATGCACCAAGGGTTCAAGAAATTCGCATACATCGGTCCCGTCCTTTCTTCGACGATACAGATGCAATACGACGGAATGGGCACGGACGAGCCGAACTGGTCGATTGCCAGGCGCGAAGCTTTTGCCGCACATCTCGCCGATCACAATTTCGACTGCTTCACATATCCCTTGCCGGGATCAAAACGAATCTCCTCCAACTGGAATCTCGAAATGCCAAGCGTCGTAAAATGGCTGCAGCGACTCCCGAAACCGATTGCGATATTCACTGCACACGACGCGCGTGGACGGCAGATAGCCGACGCCTGCCATGTGGCAAAAATACCAGTGCCGTACAGTCTTGCGATACTCAGCGTAAACAACGACTCGACACTGTGCGAAACAAGCCAGCCGCCCCTTTCGTCGATTCCGCTGGACGCCGAATCTACGGGATATCTCGCGGCGGAACTTTTGGACGGGCTTATGAAAGGCAAAGAACCGCAACAACGCCAAATTCTCTATCCGCCGCTTCCCGTAGCAAAACGGGCGTCATCCTCGGATACGCAAACCGACGATCCTCTGGTCATTGACCTTCTGGAGGAAATCCGCGAGGCAAAAGGATTCAATCTGCGAGTCTCGGAATTGGCCGACCGCCGTCATGTCACGGTGCGCACGCTGGAAAACCACTGCCGAAAAGCCATTGGACGAAGCGTTGGCGACATAGTGAGAGAAACATGCATGGAAAACATCTACACGCTTGTGGCGAAATCAGACATGCCGTTCTCGGAAATCGCGCAACAATCCGGACATCTCAGCCCTTCGCATCTTGCCGCAATGTTCCGCAAGCGTTTCGAAACTACCATGACAGCTGCAAGACACGGATTTCATCACATATAAAACGTCACCGACACAAAACCTGCGCATCTTCTTGCAGCGGGACTTGTGCTGCCGCTTCGGCGGCGGTTGGGCACGGCAAACAAGTTACGGAAGCGTGATTATGCGCCCGGTCGATTCCTGGAATTCCGGGACAGGCCCTTCAAAACACATGACAGGCGGCGGGAAATTGAAATCCGCTATCTACCGGCCTGGTCAACCGACAAAAAAAAAACGCCCCTCGGCGCAATGCCGAGAGGCGATAAATATGTTTTGAGACAACAAAAAAGCGCGCCGTTTCCGACGCGCCAATGGCTTCATGTTCTATGTTTTTATTTCCGGTGCAAAAACTCCTTTTCCGAACATGACGGGGTCAAAAGGGTCAGAGCTTATTGATACACCTCGGTCTTGAGCCTGTTCCACGTCGCGACGACCTGCGAGAGCGACGCGTCACGGTAGAGAACGCGTATGCGGCGCAGAATCTCCCCTTCGCCGATCTCCTCCGCACTGGGCACATAGATGAAGATGTGGAAATGGTTCGACATGAACGCGTAGGCCAGCACGACAACGCCACTGAACTCCTCTACGCGACGCATCAGCGCAACCGCGCGGTCCTTCTCCTCGTCGTCGAGGAA
>JAFXEA010000329.1 GCA_017521065.1 Kiritimatiellia bacterium
CCCTATCAGCAAGGGGGCCTTACCGGTATATTTCACAGGCAAGCCTGCGTGCAGAAATGACCATCTCCGGATAGGGCGTGTCGCATACATCGACAAAGCCCAGCTGATAGTTCTCGCCGTCCCCGTCCCGTCCTGTCAAAGACTGGTCACGCCATTTGAACCAGTGCGCCCCAACAATCCTGGAATCGGCCACTGCGGCCCGGATGTAGTTCTCGAACCGCAATGCCCTGTCCTGCTGGCTGTCGGCACGGACAAGGCCTGGGGAGAAAAGTCCACGGTCACACGCACCAAAATGGAACTCACCAACAATCAACGGTTTGTCGGTGGCATCCTCCGGCCAGACATACAGCGGCCTCTCCCGGTATATGTTCGCGCTTACGACATCGCAGAATTCCGCCGCAGCACGCCAGGCAGAAGCGCCTCCGTTCGAAAACCTGCATCCAAGATACAGCACATTGGAATCGGCGGCTTTCACAGCATCTCGCACCACCCTGAAATATTTCCTTGCTACCATAGCCTGTATAAGATCCAGATCGACACCTGAATGCGATTCATCTGGAACCCTGACAGAATCAAGAAACCCCTTCTCATCCTTATAGCAGGTGTTCCAAGCTGCATTCAAGGCGGCAACGTTTCCATATTTCCGCATGAGCAACGTCCACGCCGCCCGTTTCGCCGGCTGTTTCGGCGAGCTCGCCAATACACCACGGGCAAGATACCTGTCATCGTTCGACCAGGGAAGCTCATTATCCACAAACCACCCGATACACCATTCATCGCCACCCGAACGCTTAGCCTCCTCCTTTGCAGCTTTACATATGTTCAGCGCGAACTCATCAGTGAACGGATCAGGGAACTGCCGTCCACCCCAACCAGGCGCACCCGTTATGGGAGGTCCCTTTGTCGCCAAATCCGCCACATAGGGAGTAAGTCGCATTCCTCGCAAGCCCCTTCCTGACCAGTTTCCGACAGTGTTGATTCCCCAAGCCTTCATCCTGCGATGGGCAAGCCGTCCATAGTTGAATCCGACTCCATACTTGCGGACAAGATTGGTGCCGGCAAAATCGAACGACTCGACATTCGGCGGCAGCCCCTCAAACCATCGCTCTCGGCCCTTAACCCGTGTAGGTTCACCATGCCGCACCCCGGCAATCCCGAACGAAAAGAAAAGCCGTCCATCAGGATTGACCAGATGCCATTTGCCGCCAACATTCTCTGTGCGGAAACGCCCGGTCGCCTCAAGCCTGGGTCCCGTCGCCCACCCACCGAACCGGTCGTATTCGGATGTCGGCCAACCGGGATTTTCCGCGAGCCACCTTTCTTCCCGTTCCCGTTCTCCGGAAAGTTCCTTTTCACAATGCATCTTACCCGACCAGTCAGAATGCCTAAACTGCCCGAACCTGTCAACAAATGGCAGAAAGCCCGATGCCGACAATACCGTTCGGTTGGACTGAGGACCAACAGCGGCGACTTTCAGCACAGCGAAAGAACCGCTGACCGGCTCTTCTGCATTCTTCCGGAATATGTGCACCTCCGTAACAGCCGCAAACCCAAGACCTGCGTCAGGACCTTTCGGTGCGCCTTTCAATTTTCCGAGATCTAAAGGAGCGTCAAGCCTCCATGGAGAACAATCTATCTCATGTCGAATAAATCCTGTTTCATATGGCCCCAGAAAAACGCTCCCTGCGTTCATCAAAGCGGCAACTCCCTTGCGACGCAGCTTCATCCAGATTCTTTGAGGACGGGCAAGCGTATTGCTTACGGACACGACAATTTCACCGGAACGCGAAAAGTCAAAAGTCCCCGATTGGGGTTTTATGTGCGCACCCGGCCAAGGTGCAGTCGACTTGAACACCGCCTTCACACAGCCTTGGCCAGGTTCAAGCACCGCACCAGAAGATGCGGATATACGTCCAGCGCCGTTCGGCCATACGCAGACATCTTCGGCGCAGGACAGAAACCCGAGCAAATTTGCAGCCAGCAGAACTGCGGCTTTGGCTTTTACAGCTCTCATCTCAGGATGAATACCGTTCCGTCAGGAAAACCTACGGCCTCAAGCTGAACATAGTCGATATACGCCCAACGGTTGGCTGAAGACATGCCGGGCATGAACGTTTCATCCGAAAGCATGAACTGCACAAAACCGGAAGGTATCTCCCCAGGTGCGAAATCGAAACTGAAATCCTGCATGGTGCCGCTGCCATCGCCTGTCCAAGAAGTCTTCCTTGCCCCATTCACATACAGGGCGACCGTGCGCACCGGCTGGTCACCGTTGCTGTCGGGCTTCCCGCGGCAGTTCATGCGAACGTGAAACGTCACCGGCGCCCGTACCGCTTCGACCGGCAGATACGCCTGTATGCATACATTGCTGTATGAGGAAGTGTTGTGTCCGTCACCCGCCGCCGCGTTGTGCCACAGAGCATCCACAAAATGTTTGTCGGTGCCGTCGCCCACCACAAAGAGCTGCCCGGTGTATCGCGTGGAGGTGAATTCTGAATTCTTGTCGTTTTTGACGCCTATCAGAAACGATCCGGACATGGACAGCGCATCAATGCCAAGCGTTCCTTCGGTGGTGAGGCGGCGAATCTTCACGTTCAGCCTTCCAGACGCATCGCGCCTCACAAAGCGTCTCTTTATGAGAAACTGCGTTTTTGCGGCAAGATCGAGAGTTCCCGCCACCCTTCCGTTCACCGATATTTCGACAGGACACGAATCCTTCGTTTTGTCCGAAAGGACAGGAACGAACGTCAGCACCTGCGGCATCCGCTCCTCGCCCTCCTTCAACGGTGCAGATACGGCAAGTTCGGCCCGCGAAGCGGTCAGCGAACGAGGAAACTCCGCCCAGGAGTGCGCGTCAACATTGAATACATCCGGTACGGACTCCGCGCCAAACTCGTCGCAACTTCCGTTCGCCGCACCGATATTCCACCTCTCTCCGCTTGAACCGCTGAAGACCGCATTGACCTCATCCGCGTCCAGTGCGCGGTTCCACACCCTCACATCGGCAATCGCACCTCGAAAAACATTGGCGACGGCATTCGCGGTCGTACTTGGCCAATCGTCGTAATGGGTCCTGTTTTCGCCGCCGATCCAGAATCCGTATGAATCGACAGGCGTAAGGTTTATGCCTTCAAGAGTCTGCGAATAGGTTTTCATGGAGGAACGGTATCCCGACTCCTCGCATAGATACATTGTGACCCTGCAGCTAGTGTCGCCAACCTTGTCCAGCACATACACCGCATCGTACCAACGGCCGGAATGCACTTTGATGCCAGTGTTCTTGTCTTTTGTGTTTGCCGATGATTTTCCAATCATGACCAGCATGTCGGCTTCATTCGCATTGCTTGCATACTCGTACAATCCAACGCCCCATCCACAATCGCCTCCCCAATAATATCCATTCATGGCGATGAAGCAGTTGTGCGACGCCGCAATCGTATTGCCATCCCACCTGAACCTAAGATGCACGGTGCAACTTGACGTCACTGGCGGCTTGGCGAATTTGACGTACTCCGCAGAGCATTTCACGGCACCATCGATGGTTGTGACCGCCTGCGGGAAGTAGAGGCACGGAATCCCGTTCGTGGCGCTACTCAAACCGAACCAGGGATCGTACACGTCGAGCGTCGGCATCGTAACCGTATGAACCTCACCTCCGGTCTCCATGCGCCTCACCTCTGCCGCCTTCACCGGAACCGCCGCAGATACGGACATCCTGTCCCGTATCTCGTCCACTTCGGCGCCGTTGCCGTTGCCGTCGCCCGCAGAAAGGTCAAGGTCAAACACAAGACCGTCATTCAAAGCGGCGCCAGCCATCATTACAGATACCGACAACACAGCGAAAATATGCAGTTTGAAATTCACCATTACTCCTTTCATGTTTTTCCAAGACGGAAAATCAAGATACCAAAATCATTTTTTTTTTCAAGCGTTTTTTTCATCAGCTACATGCTAAAGAAAAACGACATGTGCAGCCTTGCCGGTTATCCTCCTGTATGTAGCGGTTCTGAATCATGCTCGGGCTTTCTGCCTGAGGGGTCAAGAAGAAAAAGTCCCGCTGATGCAATGTGGCCGTGGCTACGCCAGGGGTTGTGCGGACTGTCACATATCCGATATCTCCCCAGTGCCCTGTGGAGGGGAGAGACAGCGTACGCATAATGCGTCCTGTTTTATAGCTGCACGTAATCCATCCGGGACTCCAGCAATGCTCATGTCCATATATGTAGCCGACTACATTTTTGGAGGAAGCCAAAAACGACCTGAACGGACGGTCTCCTACACACATCTCATCCAGTGGATGATGCGCGGCAAGGATGAGAGGTCCTTTCATCCTTGGTATTTCAGACATCATCCACTTTTGCACATCCACAGAAAACTCACCGCACCCTTTACGGGCCGTGGCCGGATCTTCATTGAGCGAATCGAGCATCACAAAATCCACATGCGGCGTTTCAATGCGATACACCGCATATCCCGGCACAAAGGATCTTTTGGCGTCATCCGCATAACAATCGAAAAACGCCGAACGCCGGTCATGGTTGCCAAGACCGTTATAGACTTCAATTCCGGCATCTGCCAAACGTTTCAAGATTGGATACGACGTCTCGTAATCGCATTTAAGGCCATGAAGGAAGGCAAGATCACCAAAACCTATCACACGCCTTGGTAGAGGATTCATCTCCAGAATCCTGTCGACAGCGGCAGACAGCAGACCCTGCTGATGAACCCTGTTCGATCCCGGCCCTCCGACATGCATATCAGAGATGAGAACCGACAGAGAATCGTCAAAACGTACAGACTCCGCCGCCGGGACGCTGCAACTTATTCCGGAAGCAATGGCGGAGACGAGGAATTCCCGTCTCCCGATTCTGATGTTATCTACCATGAAAATCTTACCGTTTGACGTTTTCAGTATTCAGTTTGGCGTACCGCAAGGTCTTTCCCTTTTAAACCTTGAGAAAGGTTTTCTTGCGGTATAGATAGTAGAGAACAATCCATTCAATTGCAATCTGCCCAACCAGGATGGCAAACGCGCTCCAATGAGCGTTGCCCAGCCCGGCGATTCCTGAAAAGAAAAATCGCGACATCTGATTGAACCCGACGAATCTCATCATTATGTATATCGTAATCGAGTTCATGCCTATGACGCGGAAGAACAACGTCCACGAACGCCATTTCTTCACATCTACAATCCAATAGAAGAGCGCAAGAGAAAAGAACGAATACGCGCCTGCGGCGAGAATGAACGTAGATGTCCATATCTTCTTATTCACCGGACACCAAGGCTTCCATGCAAGGCACAACGCAAGCGAAACCGCACCGGCCGCGGCAAGAATCAAGGTCTTCCGGTTTCCAGACAGGTTTCCCTTCCGCAGCAGCTCACCTGAAAACACACCGAGCATCGCCGTGACGACACCCGTCATCTTTCCAAGAAGTCCATCAGGATCGAATATTCCCACCTCATGCAGACGTCCAGGCATTACAGTGCGGTCGATCCAGCCTGCGATGTTGCCGGTGAATGAGAAGCAGTCCGTTCCATATGCGGCATACCTGGCGACATGCTTGGCCACTGCCGGATCCGTGGACGCCAAAAGCGCAGCGGCATCCGGAGCAGTAAAGGACACAAGAATCAGCCAATGTCCCAGCAAAAGGAACAAAGCGATAAACAGTCTGGCATAGAAGTTCCTGACGAACATGAAGAGGACAGCCGATACGCCCCAGCAAATGCCAATGTGCGCCAAAACGCTGTCATAGCGGAACTTCTCGTATTGGAACGAAAAAAGCGCAGTCCCAAACAAACCAAGAACTGTCAGCACAATAACGCGGAAGGCTATCTTGCGCAATATCTGACCTGTGGTACGTCCTTTGGCTACCTGACTCGCATACGAGAAAGGCCATGCTACACCAGCCAGAAACAAAAACAAGGGGAATATCGTGTCATGATGCCTGAAACCGTGCCATATCACATGGGTCATCTGTGTGGCAAGCCAGCAATCCCTGCCAAATCCCAGCAGTTGGCAAAGCGCAACCAACGCACCGGAAAATCCCATGATGAACAGCATATCCGCTCCACGCAGCGTATCGAGCGACATCAACCTGTCGGTCCTGCTCTCCACATTCTTCATAATACGGTTCCCCCTTTCACCGCCATCCAAAGGTAGGATGGACTTTTTACTTAAAACATCTCGTATTTTGCATCACAACCTGACGCTTCGAACCAATCCTCAAGCGACAGGATCAAATGACGTTCAATTCACAAAAAGCCCGGTGCGCCACTCGCCGATGAGCTTGGACGACCGCTCAGTGAATCCAAGCGATTCGTATTTCGCCTTGACCTCCGGATAGAGCTCATCAAGGATCCCCGAAAGTATTATCGTGCCGCCTTTGTTGACAAGCGTAGCGATACGGTCGGCAAAACGAATCAGCACAGGGCCAAGCACGTTAGCCGCCACGAAATCGGCTGAAGGTATTTCGGGATTCCCCTGAAGATGTCCCGAGAGGTCACCCCTGAAAAACGGAATTTCGACACCATTCGCCGTAGCGGTCTCCTTTGCGACCTGAACGGCATCTGCATCAAGATCGAATCCGCATACATTCCCGAATCCAAGAAGCTGGGCGGCCACCGCAAGGATTCCGCTCCCGCAACCGACATCAAGAAACGACTGCTGCGGCTCTGATTCGGCTATGTACTCGAGACAGGCGCGTGTGGTGGCATGATTTCCAGTACCGAAAGCCATACCGGGATCCATGCGAAGCATAGCCTGTCCAGCAGCGGGAGTATGCTCCTCCCATGTGGGAACGACGACAAGCCTCGGTGATATCTCAGTGGTCTTAAAATGCAACCTGTAGGACAGCGTCCAATCCTCATCAGGGAATGTACGCACCTTGATCTCAGCAGACGCCCCTACGATATCCAACGCCGACTGCAAGGCATCTATGGCCGCCGCCCGTACAGAACCATTATCACCTTCCGCCTCCGGAAAGAATATCTGCATGGTCGTGGATGATTCCTCCACGTCACGGTACGAAGACAAAACGAAATCCCCTCCATCGAAAACCTCGAAGAGGGGATTGACATATTGTTCGGCAAGCGAACAATAAACGCAAGTCATAACTACCCTTACTTGGCAGCTGCACGCTTCGCGAGCATCTTCTTGACTTCCGTCGGACGCTGCACGAGTACACGCACGCTCTCGTCGCTCATGATTTTAACTTCATCTTCGCCAAGACCGAACTTGACGAGACGACGACGCTGCGCCGCGCTCTTGCGGGCCTTGCCAGCCGGCGTCTTGCACGGACGGACATGCGATTCCTTGCGGAGTGTACGACCTGTACCCATTACTCTAACCTCATTTCTTCTTTTAAAATTGGTGGCG
>JAFXEA010000330.1 GCA_017521065.1 Kiritimatiellia bacterium
ATTTCAGCAGCATCAGACCTAAATTCACGCCGCAAATCAAACACATCACCCGAAACCAAAACAGGAATCATCGCAAAAAATGCAAAACAGTTAAATACTGTGAATTTTATTTTTTTTTTCATGCGGATTGCTCCTCTTTAAGATGTCGCAAGTATAGCACAATTTAACCCGGAACAAAGCGTAAAATCTTCCACTGGATTATTTTTCACCCCTAAAACTGAATCTATTTTCATCGCACACTTCTGCACGGCAATCGTGTATAATGTCCTGCCATGTGGACAAACAAGAACATAAGCAGGATGATAGACCGCAAGGAAATCGGGCTCGGCTGGCTCTCGGCCATCACCGAATGGTCCACGCCGAAGACCGTATTCCACAATCCGCACAGCCATGAGCATCTGGAGCTCATCTTCTGTATGAAAGGCTGTCTCGTATACGAAGTCGAAGGATTCGGCTCTGTCACCATGAACAGCGGAACCGGAATGGTCATACCACCCGGAACGATACACGTTCTCAAGGGCGAGATGGATTCTCCGGGAGAACGGATAGGATTCCATATCGCAAATCCACCGAATCTGCGGCGCAGATATGCCGTGTTCACTTCCGAAACCCTATCGGAATTCCATGAGACGATGCTAAAATCCGCTGTGCGTCCGTTCCACCTTGGAGCATCGCTTCTGAGTTCAATAAAGGAACTTGTGCAGATTGTACGTAAGCCGGATCTTTCATCTGCCGAACTGGGTCTTCTGCGTTCACTGTGCTGCACCATTCTCTATCGTGCCGTCGATGCAATCATAAACCCCATGACACCGCCAAAGCAACACATGATGGACGAGGCAATCAGATTCATAGAAGCAAACTACAGCAAAAAAAGTGATGCCGATGACCTGATACGTCATATGGGATATGGACGCACACAGCTCTACGCCCTGTTTAAAAAGCATACCGGCCTCACCCCAAATGAATACCTTGTGCGATTCCGCATCGCTACGGCGCAAGATCTTCTGAACAAAAAAACACCGCCGGAAGAGGTTGCTTCAGCGGTAGGCTTCTCATCATTCAGATATTTCAAGAAGGTATTTCTAAAATATACGGGGCAATCCCTTTAAATCGGCACATCACATTTAAAAGCCCTAGCAATTTGTGATTCAGCGAAATCAGATACTGCCCTGACTTGAGTTTTCCCCTTTTATCAAAAGGCTAGGAACTCCAGCATGTGAAAATTGCGCAATTCCAGAAAACAGGAAACGCAACACTGATATGACTCCGAAACAGATTACAAGCATCGGCAAGGAAAGCGAACCAAAGAATCGTACCCCCAAAAGCAGTACGCCCATGTAAATCAGATGCAACGGCGCAAACCACCACAGGAAGCCGAAGCGTCCGGCGGAGACCTCTGCGTTCGCATAGAACACCTGACAGGTGGTAAGCGCATTTATCAATACCAGCCACGGCATATATTTCACGTAGGCAATGTAATTTTCTCCGTTTGGCATCAGGGACAGCAGTTCCTCCCCAAAGAACGCGTATACGACTGCCATCAGAACGGATACCGCAAGCGTCACAGCGGAGCACCTGATCACGTACGGACAAGTGCTCGCCCCTTTCCTGGCGGCTGCCGCCGCATATGGAAACATGACCAGCAGCAACGGGAACGTAAGATAGTGCAGGAAGTCCGCGAAACGCGAAACCATGTAATAGCCGGCCGAATCTACAGATGGCAAAGCCGTCCGGATCATGGACTGCTCCAGCAGAGAAGCAGCCATTGGCATCGCCTGATACACAAGAATCAATCCGAAGGCGACCGTCATGCGGCGAACCACATTCCTGTTCCAGAACGGTTCTGCCCGGATGGACATATCCCGATGAAGCATGAACACGCTTCCGGCAATCCGAAACACAGGCAACGCAGCCTGTCCTGCAAAATATCCCGCCAACGCCCTTACCGGCATCACCGCAAGCATCACCAGAAAACGCACGACGGAGCCGCCCACTTCGATTGCCGCCAATGACCGGAACCGTTTCAAGGACTGAAGCGCATCCGTATAGACCGGCGCCACACACCCAAGAAATGCCGCCGCCACGACAAGAAATCCAGCCATTCCGTCCGACACGCGCATCGCTCCAAGAAAACGCGGCATCAGCACGGCTGTGACACAAAGAACCGCAACAGTCGCAGCGGCCACCGCCACAAAGACACCGCTTAGCAGCGACTTGATCCGGCCCCGTTCACCAACCGCAGCAAGGCATGCCGACTCTTTCATGACGGTCATCGCGAATGCGAATACCGGCAAAGACAGGAATGTGGCAAATGATGTGATCGGCAGCACCGCGCCAATATCCTCCGGCTTCACATATTTCGGCACGAACCACATCCCAGCGGCGGTATTGACGAAGTCGCCTATGCGCAACGCCAGAAAAAGGATAACCGCGTGTCTTGTGAATCCATCCATCAGCACATTACCTCAACTTGAATTCAAATGTAAGCCGCAAACGTCCATTTACCCGAACGCCATCTTCTGTCGCTGGAGCGAAACGAGCGGTGCGCACCGCCGAAATCGCCGCCGAATCCAAGACCTTGTGTCCACTTCCGGCGATCACCTCAACACCGGACACTTCGCCGGAATCAGAAACCCAAACCTCAACCGTGACCGCCCCTTCCCGTCCACGCCGCCGGGCTGAACGCGGATATACAGGCACGATCCTGTTAAGCGCAATGGGGACAGACACCACCTTTGCCTGATCCTGTTCCGTCGGCTCTACCGCTTCACACTCTTCACGATGCTCATCATTATCTGCAA
>JAFXEA010000331.1 GCA_017521065.1 Kiritimatiellia bacterium
AGCCATTGCCGTCCGAGGGGGCTTTGATGCGCAAATACAATGTTTCGCGCATCACGGCTGTCAGGGCGATGAATGAACTCGTCAAGAAGGGGCTTGTCTACCGCAAAAGAGGCGCGGGCACTTTTCCGACGCGGATGGCGCGAATCGAGTCCGGTCGCCTTGGTCTCATCGTGCCGAGCCTTTCGCACGGCGAGATATTTCCTCCGATCTGTCAGGCTCTTATGCGATTCGCTCAGAAGGACGGCTTCTCGTTTGTGTTTGGCGATACGCCGTCAGACAACCCGGTTCTGCGGGCGAAAGAAGCCTGCGATGTTGCGCGTTCGCTCGTCAATCAGGGTGTTTCAGGAGTCATCTTTCAGCCATTGGCGTTTCTCAAGACGCCGGAACGCGTGACAAAGGAGATAATGACGCTTTTCCATAAGGCGGGAATCCCGGTGGTTCTTGTGGACCGTGATGTTGCGATGCGGGATATGCCGCACGACTTCGTAAGCATCGATAACTTCGGGGCCGGTCGTGCCATTGGCGAACATCTTCTCGATTGCGGCGCCAAGCGCATCTGCTTTCTCATGCGCCCGAATTGCGCGTCTGTGATCCGTGCAAGGCTTGAAGGTCTTCAGAGCGCACTTGGGGAGGTGGGGCGTAAGGATAGGATCATTGTAGCCGAACCTGATGACACAGTTGCGCTCAGGCCGTGGTTTTCGCGTCGCAGCCGTCCTGACGCCGTGGTGTGCGAATCGGACTATATTGCCGCACAGTTCAGAAATACGCTTTTAAAATTCAAGTTGTCGGTGCCGGAAGATGTCATGCTTGTAGGCTTCGACGATGTGCGCTGCGCAGTGTCGGCCACACCTCCGTTGACGACAGTGCACCAGCCGTGCGAGGATATTGCGATGATGGCGTACCGTTCACTGCGTGAGCGTATCGTCGAGCCCGACATCGTCTCCCGCCGGATTCTTCTCGACGCTCCGCTTGTCGTCCGCGAATCGACCAGTCGAACCAGAAAGAGGTAATCACATGAAATGCATGTTGGCAGTTCGCGCTACATTTGCGTGCCTTGCGGCTTGCGCCGGCACGGAGTTCCCGGTTAGAAGATCGAAAGTGCGACGGCAGATGGCGTAGGCGTAAAGGCGAAAGAGGAGCATGATGGAAGAGTCGTCGCCGTGGAGCTCTCGACTCCTCTCTCCCGTACCGTAGACCTTTGTCTCGAATTCTAGCGGTAAGGTGAAGGGGTTGGTGGAGTATAAAAGTTGACATGGCATTTGCGTTATAGGCGGGAGAGTTGTGGCATAATACATCGCTGTCGAGGGAGGAGTGAAATATTACGCCATGACGAGAAGAAGTTTCTTTAAGCATTCCGTCAACGCGGCTTCATTTGCCGCGTTAAGCGGTTTTGCCGGTAAAATGGGTGCGCTACATTCGGCAGGAGGCAAGTATCATCTTTTTTCCCGGTCGTTCACAGCTATGGGTTTTGATCGCCTGTGCGAGACGGCTGCTTCTGCCGGTTTTGATGGCATCGAGTGGGCGGTGCGCCCGGCGCGTGGACATATAATCCCGGAGAATGTCCGCCGCGATCTTCCGCTTGCGGCGGCGGCCGCCAGAAAGCACGGGATGGAGAATGTGATGCTCGTCACGTCGTTTTCCCGGGCTGACGAGCCCGGTTGCGGCGAAGTTTTCCGTGTTGCGGCGGAATGCGGTTTTTCGAAGATCAGGACCGGGCATCAGTTCTACGATGAGAAGCGCGACCATAAATGGAACCTCGCCAGAATCCGTTCCAACTTCGATTCATTCGCTGCGCTCGGCGAAAAGACCGGCATTCAGGCGACGTTTCAAAACCATGACGCATGGAACGCCACCGTGTTCGGAAGTGTAGTGTGGGATCTGGCAGAGGCGACCGATGGGGTTGATCCTCGATGGATGGCGGTGCAGTTTGATGTCCATCACTGCTTTTTCCAGATACGCTCTGCATGGATGCACGGATTCGATCGCGTGTCCGACCGCGTGGGAAGCCTGGTGCTGAAGGATGGTGTCCATAGTCCGTCCGGTGGACGGCGTAACTGTCCAGCCGGAGAGGGGAAGGTGCCGTTTGCGGCATTTCGCGAACGCATGGCGCTGCGCAACGTGCCGCAGGTGCCGTTCTCGGTGCATATGGAGTATTACACCTACAAGGATCAGCCGGATGTGGTTGGGTCGATGAAGAAGGAACTGGATTGGTTCAAAGGAGTGTTCGGATGAAGAGACGGGATTTTCTGGTAGGCGCGGCGTGCTTCAGTATCGGATGCACTGCCACGCGCCCTCGAATCTGCGGCAAGGGGCGGAGGCTCCGTCTGGCGCTTGTAGGATGCGGCGGACGCGGCGTGAACATCGCCATGACGGACATGGTAAGGGAGCAGATAGTCGCTTTTGCGGATCCGAATCCGTGGCGGATACAGGCGGCATTCGCTCGTCTGCGCCAGCTCGACCCCACTGCCGATACGTCCAAAGTGATGGTGTTCCGTGACTACCGCGATCTGTTCGACAAGGCGGCGAATGAGATTGACGCGGTGGTGATCACCACTCAGAACTCGCAGCACGCGCTTGCAGCCCTTATGGCGATGCGGCGTGGCATCCATGTGTTCGTGGAGAAGCCGATGGCCCTCACGGTTGAGGAGGTCCATGCGATGCACGCGGCGGCGAAACGCTATGGCGTGGTGACGCAGGTGGGCCATCACGGCCACTCTGCCGCAGGGATACGTCTGGCGGCTGAATACATGGCCGCCGGTGCCTTCGGCGAAGTGAGGGAAGTGTGGTGCTGGTGCGACCGCGTGAACAGTCGGCTGAAACGTCCGCCAAAGGCGTCCCCGCCTGCAGGAATGGATTGGGACGTATGGTGTGGCGGTTCTCCGATCTGCGATTGGTACGATAGGGATGAACTTTACCCGGCTTTAACCTGGCATGATTGGCACAACTGGATCGACTACGGAAACGGCGCCATCGGCAACATGGGCGTCGGCGAGGGCGGCCCCGAACTGGTCAAGCAGCTGCTCTCCAATACTTATGACATCGACGCGCCCGAGGTGGTGCTGGTCTATCTGACCGGCGCGCCCCGTCACGGCGTCGGCCCCCACGACGTGGCCATCGCCCTGGTGAAGGCCACCTTTGAAAACGGTTTCGTCAACAACCGGGTCCTGGAGTTTGCCGGCCCCGGCATCGC
>JAFXEA010000332.1 GCA_017521065.1 Kiritimatiellia bacterium
CATACATGCCGAGATTGCGCTTTTTACGGCGAAGAAGATTCCAGGCATAGACCGAACGGCATATCTAAAGGCTATGCCGGGTCAGGTAGTGCGGAAACTCACGGGAAACTCGTCGGGAGATAATATTGCAGACCTTTTGCGGGCGAACTACGACTTCTCGAGATTCAATACAGAGAACTGGGAAGAATATTTTTCCAGATGCTCGGCTTTGTTCCCTGCCGCGCAATCATTCTTGGCACGAGATGAAGCAAATGGTGGCTTTTCGGAGGCAAAGATTACGGGGGTTTTGTTGCGCAACCCTTCGCTTGTGCCAAGCGTGCCATCTAAGAGGATAAAACCAGACACAGCAGTTGCCTTGTTGATTTCCGGTCGGGCGGAGTCGCTGTGGAAAATATACGATTTCTCGTGTCTGGGCAAGAATCATTGGCGCGAGTTGTTTCTGCACACCAATCCTGACAAATTGCCGGAGGCGGGTCGGCCATTCATCGAAAACAAGGACGGCAAAGGATTTTCGGATGATGAATTGCTGACAATGGCACAGAAATGCCATGCGCTCATAAACTTCCTAAACCCGAACAAAGTGCCGTTCAATGTTGTATACGAACTCAGTCTGACGGGTCGTGCGGATTTGCTCTGGAAGAATTATCCTTTTGCTTCCCTCGACAAAGCTGAATGGCGCATGGCCCTTGCCAATCCGCGCATGAAGATACCTGATTACTTCCTGAGTGTCGTTGGGAACGGGCGCTTTACTGTAGATGAACTGTGCAGTATGTCCATTAGCAATGACAGATTGTTTCCTGTTCTTTTGAAGCTCGATATTACGCCTGATAAGATTATAAAAATCCTTCTTGCTTGCAAGGCGGATTACATTTGGGAGAACTATCATTTCAGCAGATTTGCCGCTGCCGATTTTGCAAAGTTGATCCTTGGCCTTAAGGACGATGTGATTCTGAAGCCAAGGGCAATGATGGTATTGAAGACATGCCGTGACTTGAGCGACGCTCAAGTACGCAAGATTTTGTCAAAGAATCCGGCGTATGCACCCAATGTTCCGATTTCTGCGATAGCACCGGATGTAGCCGTTGATCTTTTGATTCGAGGGAAGAGTTATTTCCTTTGGGATGCATACGATTTCAAGCGACTGGATGACGATTTGTGGTTACGGCTGTTGGAGAATACGAAAGGCGTGGTTCCTCGGCTCGGGAAAGACTTCTTGCAACATCGGTCGGGGGCTGTGGACAATGCACGTTTGAATGTAGTGCTTTCACGACGTAGGGATCTTATAGAATTTGTTGATGCGAAATATATTGCTCCCGATCTGGCGGTGTCCATTTTGATGGACAAACCACGTCACAAGCTTTGGGAGCGATTCGATTTCATGCGACTCGACGCAAAGCAACTCACTCGCGTCATTAGCGCATATGAATATATTTCCGGTACTTTCCCGAAATCGCTGCAAACATGTTTTGAGAAAGAAGGGGTCCCATTTAGTTTTCAAGACTTGTTGGAGTTGGCAGCGATAAATCCCTGTGTCGTCGTGGACAATATATCAACAGAGTGGGTTGAGGCACTAGACGATAATTCTTTTGAAAAACTCGTTAGGCTGTCGGTGTCTAATGACTCAGGGGCGGTTTCGTTGCGCACACGCATGAATCAAGGTGAGAAACCATGGAAGGCATTGCCGCGTAGCAAGCTCAAGCGGCTATTGGCGTTAGCTCCAGAGCTTCGCTTTAGCGTGGGCTGGGATAATTGGGCGTTCCGTGACATTGCAGAGCTTGCAAGGTCGAACACCACCTTTGAACGAGGAATCGCTCACCCGATTCGATATTTCTTCTGGAAGCATTTTAAGAGCTTGTTTGCAATGGGGGCTCTTACGGCCGCCGCTGTCCTTGCTGTCTGCTTGCACAGTCGAGAACTTGACCGGCAAGAAGCTCGGCGGCAGTATTGGAATTCGATTGTGCAGCGTGTTAAAGAGTTCGATCGGAAGCAATCGTACAGGGAACTTAACGAGTTCTGGAATACAATCCCACAGGAAGATAGGGCGTTAGTCAAGGATGATCTTTTTGTAAAACGCGCATTTGCAAATCTGGCGGCATGGGAGGCTGATCGTGAAGCGATAGAGTCTGGCATGTCTCGTTTACGAGCGATGTCCAAGGCTGGATGGGGTATGGTTACAAAGGATGCAGTATGGGCAGTGATCGGCGAACTTGAAAAGCATCATGTGGATCGTTATATAGTGTATTCCGAGTTCCAGTTGCTTAATAACGCTCATGCCGACTACCGGAAACAGGAGGCAGAAAGGGTACGAATTAGAACGCTACGTGATGAACTCGCCGATATTAATGCGAGGTTCTCCGATTGCGAAGATCTGTCTCAGCTTGCCGAGTGGAATGAAACGCTCAAGTCATTGATACGCGAGAAGGCGCTTAAAGACGAGGCGTCAAATGTCCTAGAAAAATTGACACAACGGATTGGCACGGTTCAGACTAGGATTAATGCAGAGAGGGTCGCACAAGAAGTTGTAGCGATAAGCAATGCCGTTGTTTCAGTTTCTGAGGAGTTGAAGAAGCCTACAGCATTGAAGGACTATCCGACATGGTCCGCTGAATATATCAGGATCAAGGACATGCCGGGTTTTGATGAGTATGGGAAGTTGCCGTGCCACAGTGACTACATGCGTTTGTCGGAAGATTTTAAGACATTTAAAGAACTAAAACAGAAATCGGCAGATGAGCTTGTAGAGGCAAGACGGCTTGACGAGCAGTTCTCAAAAGAGTTCATTACTGAAGCGGGAGGAATGGCGTGTTCCAACGTCATGTCTTCTTGTGTGGCGTCCATAAAGACGGCTAATTTGCATGGATGGCCTTCGTTGTCTGGTGCGAATGAGATGATTAGAAAAATTGTCGAGAAAATACTTGCGAGAGATCTGCGTTGCTGGTCTCTCGTTGACAAGGTCAATGCCGCAAGCGATTATGCGGGGTATCTCAAGGCGAGGACTGAACTGATTAAGGAATTTGGTCATTTTGACCAATTCAAACATCTTGGTACGTTTTGCGATATTGAACCAGATGATCTTGAACGTGTCTACACGCTTGGTAAAAACTCTTGGTGGGGACGGCCAAAGAGTTATAAATATCATTATGTTGGTCTGATTAGTTTGCACCCAGAGTCGCCATCTGATACGAAAGTATATATCTTGCCGGGTGCGACTACGCATGACGCATGCCTGTATGTACTTAGAAAATCATCTTCGGGGACAATCTCGTCGACGATGTTCATTTCCAAGCAGGGGCCATCAAAATTATTCAAAGTACCAGATGTGGATTACTCGAACTGTCAGGGAATGCCTCTTTTTGTACGGTCTGAACATTATGCCCGGGAGGAGGATTGATATGATATTGGACGAGGTTTGTAATGCGCGAGTGTATGACGCTAACGCTTTCTATGTGCTGGGCTTACCTGTCGATACGGCAAGCCGGAAAATTCGTCGTCGCCAAGAGGATCTGGTTGAAGGTGTCGCACTTATGGGTGAAGGGGCATGGCAGAATGAATTTGACAGGTATCTGCTAGGGGATAGTGTGGCACCTCGGGTTGAGATGGCGAAGACCCTGTTTGAACGACTAAAGGATCCAGAGTATTTTGCCACAGAAATGTTCTTCTGGTTTTGGCCACAGGAAGGGCAACCAGACCCGGCTATCGCAGCGATTGTTAGAGGAGAGCGCGGAACTGCCGTTCGCTTATGGCTGGGAGACAAAGATAAATCTGGTGAGCGAGGTATTGTCGCGCGACATAATCTCGCCGTCGTCCTTCATTTCTATGCGATAGATGGGGAAAATTATATTCGTTCGCACATGAATGGCATAACACCTGAATACGTTAGGTCAGTGGATCAATATTGGAAGTCGTCGTTCAGTTTTTGGGAGACGCTTGTTGAAGACGACTTGTTTTGGGATGTCTTTTCATCACGAGTTGAGAAACTGAACGATCCGCGATTGGACGATGAATTTATTGACTCATTTCGTGAGAGGTTCCCGATTTGCTTTGACAATATTAATGCTGATTTTCTTGTCGCATATGCAAGAGACGGGAAGTTGAAGGAATCAAAGCGCCACTTTGATTATATGATTTCAACAATGAGCGGTGCCGATGATGTGGTCGAGACCATGGAAAGGGCTTTCAAGCCAATGGCGGATGCCGTGCGAACGCTCATTAAGCAATGCGAGTCAGTCAAAGAACCCAAGAAGATACTTAATGCATGTCGTGAAGTTTTGAATGGTTCACGGAATCTTGTTTCAATCTTCAAGGCACTCGTGCCGAGAGGGAATGCCTACACTCAGGGACTCTTGAATGAGATTGTCATAACGATAGACAATCGGTTGCCAGCTTATAGCCGTGATACCGGAGACTATGAGCCTTGCTTGAAGATTACAAGGGAATTGTTGCCGCTGGCATCAACACCTTTGATGGAGGAACGAATACGGAAGTCCATCGGCGAATGGGAGGGTTTGGTTAGGCAGGCCCGGGAGGAATGTACATGCTGTGTTTGTGGGCGATATCAGAAGGGGATGGGGACGAAGACGGTTAAGCTGTACAATAATGTCCACGCTGATCCCACACGATATGGGAGGGTGGCATGGACTACGCGAACCATTTCGAATGTCCCCGTTTGTTCGTCGTGTGCCCTAAAGTTTGAACCATATCGCGCCAGCAAGTTTACGCCTGTCAAGAATGCGCTGTTGCAAGGCTGGAAAATAGGTGACGGCCCAACGCAGTCCGAGATGGATGCTGTCTGGCCATTGTGAGGGCTCTCAATGACTCGTTACGCAAAAGGTTCGCTTTTTTACATTTGCACGGTTGCGGTGGTAACAGTGCTAATTTTGCTGTTCCGATCAGAGTGGTTTAGCGAATGGACAGAATGGACGTCAGCGGTAGCTAGTGGTACATCGCGGGCTTATCGAGGGTATTATTCGAAGTGGAGAATGAGCGATAGGGCGCAGGAAGCGTTGTTGGCCTGGGAAAAAGCATCGCAAAGAGAGTTTAAGGCACTGAATTGGACGCGTGCGTATGCCGTTGAGACATTCATCAAAGATCATCCAGAATTTCCAGAACCTGATATTCGTAAGGCACAATATGAAGCAGTTTTAAAAAATGGTTCGTATGATATCTTACAGCAATATCTTGCGAGTCTCCCGCTGGCGGACTCGCGACGTGATGAGATAGAGAAGCGCATTGATTCTGTTGTTATGTCCGAAGTGAGACCCGCTCTAATGAACGACGACTTTCAAACACTTCGGGTACTCTCTAAGAAGTATTCTGATTGGCGGGGATGTCAGGAATGGATTGAACGACGGATTGCTTTGGCCCGCGATAATTCCGCAAAGGCAGAATGGACGAGGTTGGCGTATTCAAATTCCGAATGGGAACTACGCCGCTTCATGGATAAGTATTCAGGTACGACTTATGCTGCCGAGGCCGAGAAAAGGATTGTCGCGCTTTACGATGATTTTGATTATGTGAAGTCAAAGGGTACGCTTAAAGCGTATTTGGATTTTGCTGATACGCATCCGAATTCGCCACGGGTGAATGAAGCATGGCGGTGTGTGGCGGACGAATTAGAGAGTTATGTGTTCAAAAGGAAGGCTCTTGGAGCGGATGAGTCTTTGGTGAGGTCCACATTAGCGAGATATAAGAAAGCGCGTCCCTACTCGGGCGGTCTTTACGGTACTGGTGGATATTACACATCGCCATTGCAAATCATTACGCCTTCGACCGGTGGGGAAGATTATTTCGTGAAACTGGTCAATAAAGCGACTGGAGGGACAGTGGGCATCTATGTGCGGTCGGGGATGACAACTAAGGTGGAAGTCCCAGATGGCACGTATTCTGTTCGCTATGCGACCGGTTCTCAATGGTATGGCACACGCTTTCTGTTTGGGTTAGAGGCCCACTACAGCAAAGCCGGACACGAGTTTGTGTTCCGTAATGGTAGCGGGTATTCCCTGACGTTGCAAAAAGTTGCCCACGGTAACCTTCATACGTTATCGATGTCGGCAAAAGACTTTTAGGTATTAAATCTGCTACCGTGCCAGCATGTAGCGCCAAGGTGCTGAAGCTCTCAGTTGACGGGACACGTGGTGAGTGCAAGGTTCAGGAACATACGAACATCCGCCGCATCTCGTTGCGTCGCGTGCGGGGACGTGGGAGAATGTTGCCAATGGGGAATGTTGCTAGTACCAATGTTGCCAGTATCATTTGCGCCCGCAAGTTGTCCCTGGGCGTTGCCAAGATGGTGGTGTTCCCAGTCAGTGTACGTTCCACACCATAATCGCAGTTACGGCGGTGGAAAAATATGATACACTATTACGGCGTCGAGTTTGTACGACGTCGAAATTGAGCTGCCGGTCGACTTCAAGGCCGACGTCAATGCCGACGTGTTCAAGATTGTACATTGACAGTTGTCATGCATCGATGCGTTAAGGAGAAGCATAAATGGAAATCTCAAGAAGAAAGTTCATGCTGGGCGCTGGCGCGGTTCTGTCGGCGCCAGCGTTCGCCTCTGGTGACAATGCGCTTGGAATGCCCACGTCAGGCGGCGTGAAGCGTTTCGAGTTCGGCGAGGACGGAACGTTCACGTTCCTGATGATTGCCGACTGGCACAGGAGAACCGGCAAGTCCAACACCGCGCGAGAGATCGCCGTGTTCCGCAAGGCGGTCGCGCGCTTCAAGCCCGCGCTTGTCGTTTTCGGCGGCGACAACGTCTCAGGCGGAACCGGCTGCAGCAAACGCGGCGTGTTCGAGAAGCTGATGGAGCCGGTGATGGCGGAGTTCAAGGCGACTGGCACGTCGCTGTGCGTCGCGTTCGGCAACCACGATTCGGAGCAGCCGGAGTCCGACAAGGCGTTTGTCTCGCGCCAGGAACAGTACGATTGGTACAAGGCGTCGCTGGGCAGCCTCTTCGTGGACCACGACGTGCCGGAGCTGACGGGCGTGGGGACGGGCGTCGTGCCGGTGTTCGCGCGCGGTGCGGCGAAGCCGTCCTTCAAGATATTTGTCGCAGATTCAGGAGACTGTCCAAAGCGGGACGCCAACGGGCGGCTCGTGAGGAACCTCGGCTACGACAATCCGCATGCCGACCAGATCGCGTGGTACCTGCGCGAATCGGCGGACGGCGTGCCGCACATCTGGATTCAGCACATCATCGTGCCGGACGCCAACTGCCACGGGCTGTTCCTTCCCGCGAAAGACGGCGAAGGGCAGAAGAACTTTCTCATGCCCGACGGTTCGAAGCAGCGCATGAAGCTCGCCCCCGGCGTGGCCGGTGCCTGCAGGGAGGTGACATGCCCTGTTGGGTGGAACACATATCGCGACGCGGAGCACACGGTGGACTCCATGACGCTCTACGACGCCTGGCGCAAGTCGGGGTGCATGAAGGGCGCGTTCTTCGGCCACGACCACACCAACACATTCGACGGCATGGACAAGAACGGCATCCGCCTCGGCATGACGAAGAGCATCAACTGCGGCGGTTCCTACGGCGACGGCGATCCCGGCCTCCGTGTCTTTAGAATCCGCACATTCGGTTCCTTTGAGTCCTGGACCGAAACCGAGGTCACGCTCCGCTGATGTGAACAAAGAGATGCGGTTTTCTCAATGCACCGACAAGGGCGAAGAATGTTCAAAATGTCGATTCTTCGCCCGGACGGTGGTTGACGTGTGTCAAATTTGATGCTATAATTCTTCTGGTTTTGGTGAATAATGTATTTGGAGAGTGTTTGTGTTTGTTGGAAGAGAAGAACAACTTGAACAATTGAAGGCCTTGTGGCGCAAGCCAGTGGCCTCGCTTGTGACATGTCGCGGTCGTCGTCGAATTGGAAAATCAACGCTGATTGAGGAGTTTGCCCGTCGCAATCGCGTGCGCCTCATCAAGGTTGAGGGCGTGGAACCGCAGCCTGGAGTCAACAACCAGACGCAGCTCAACGCTTTTGCGCAACAGCTCGCTGAGCAGACGGGGTGCGAAGATTCGAAGCTGGAGAATTGGTTCAAGGCATTCGCACGCCTCGCAAAAGTTTTGAATCCCCGTGAAAAGACGGTGGTGCTTATAGACGAGATATCCTGGATGGGAAAGTATGATGTAGCTTTCACAGGAGAACTCAAATATGCTTGGGACAATCGTTTTTCGAAGAATCCAAAGTTGATCATGGTGCTCTGCGGATCGGTCTCAAGCTGGATTGACAAGAAGATTCTCAAAAGCAGGGGATTTGTTGGCAGGCCGTCCTTGAATCTTCTAGTTCCGGAACTCTCCATGCGGGAATGTGCCGCGTTCTGGCGCCGCGGCGGATGTAGGGCGTCAACTACGGACATCATTGATGTTCTGTCTGTCGTAGGCGGAGTTCCCAAATATCTTGAGAACATCGACCCAGCGCTTTCCGCAGATGAAAACATTAAGCGGCTGTGCTTTATGCCGGGCGCGTTGCTTGTGGGCGAGTTCAACGAGATTTTCAACGACGCGCTGGACGCGCAACTGGGCCTGAAGAAGAGGATTCTGGTTGCGCTTGGCGACGGCAAGAAGTCGCCCACGGAAATCGCCGACGAACTGAAGCTAGAGAACAACGGACACCTTTCCGGCTATCTCAACGAGCTGGAGACTGCCGGGTTCATAGCCAAGGATACTGGACTTAATCCATGCACGGGAAAAATGTCGAATGTTGTCCGATACCGGATTTCCGACAACTACACCAGGTTCTACCTGAAGTTCATTGAGCCTAATCGCGAGCTGATACGAAAGGGAACTTTCACTTTTGCGTCGCTTGCACAGCTGCCGGGCTGGGATGTCATGTTGGGCTTGCAGTTCGATAGCCTCATCTACAACAATCTCCGGGAAGTGATGCACCGCATCGGGCTTGATCATACGCTGATCCTCTCGGCGGCGCCGTATATTCAGAATCCGACGGCGCGAACGGCCGGATGCCAGATAGACCTCCTTGTCCAGACGCGGCGGATGCAGTATGTGATCGAGATCAAGCGGCGTGATTCCATCGGGGAGTGGGTGGTGGCCGAGGTCGAGGAGAAGTTGTCAAAGTTCAGGGCGTCTCGTGCCGCGTCCGTCGTACCTGTCCTCGTCTATGACGGGAATCTGTCGAGGCGCGTCCAGGCAGATGGCTATTTTGGATGGATAATCTCAGCGAACGAACTTCTCGGATTCTGACTTTAGCTTGAATCATTAAATGAAAGGAACAAAAATGAAAATCAGATTGTTGCCGATCATGGGATTAGTCGCCGCTGCAGGCATGGCGTTGCCGCTTAACGCAGGGCTTGTGGCGAAGTGGGACTTCAACAACTACGATCCGGCGAATCCAACCTCGCCGAACGTGCTGCAGGCGACGTTGGGAGGCGACGGAAAGCCGTGCTACTATCCGTCCAACAAAGGCACGGCTCTCGTCACCGACGGCACGCTTGGCCCGATGTACGTCGTTTCGCCGGACTACTCGGGCAGCGACACCGCCGTTGCGACCGCCGTGGCAGGGCTTGGCGAAGGCAACTACGCGATCGCCATCCCCCAGCGTTCGCATGTGGCCCTGCCGATCCCCGACGCCGTGAAGAACCACGCATGGACTCTGAAGCTCCGCTGCTGGTATCCCGGCGACGGGCAATGGCACGCCTTCTTCAATCGCAGCAACACAACTGACGCCGACCTCTTCCTCACCGTCCAGAAGTCGAACCGCACCAAGAACGGCATCGGCGGAGGCCCTTTCGCCACTGGAAACAACTACAAGTACGCCGTGTCGCCGTCCACATGGCATACGATCATCGTCTCCGCCGGCGAGCAGCGCTGGGACGTGTTCGTGGATGAAACTCACGAAGGCACATACGGCAACAGCGGCGGGAACAAGAGCTTCTTCACGGCGGAGGCGCTCACGCAGATCGACGGCGTGGGGCATCTGCTTCTCTGCGCCGACGAGGACGGCGAGGACAACCTCATGTACATCGACTATGTGGAGCTGTACGACGAGGCGTCCGTCTATGAAGGCAAACTGCCGCACTACTCGAAGGCGGGCCTCACGGGCGAGTGGACGTTCCCCGCAGACAATCCTCTAAAGGCTGCCATCGGGCGCGACCTTGAGAAGTACACGCGCACCGGCACCGCCAATTTCGTCGACGGCACGGACGGCGTCCTGCCGGGCGACAGTTACACCCGCGTAGGGCAGAACAACGCATTGAAGTGCTACCACGGGCTCCCTGCCAATGCCAGCTACACCGTTGTGATGGACTTGCGCGTCAAGACCTGCACCGACCAGAAATGGCACGGCCTCTTCAAAGGGCAGGACGTTAATGACGACGCGGACCTGTTTCTCTCGGCCGACGGCCCTGAAGGCACGCTCAGAATCCGTTCGCGCAGCGAGCGCTACACAAACACCGACGTCGCCTTCGGCGAGTGGATGCGCGTGACGATCACCCATCTGAACGGCACCAACAAGAAGGTTTACATCAACGGCGCGCTGAAGGACACCGCCACGAAGTCACCCACCAGAATGGACACGGCGAAGGGCGGATACTTCCTCCTGCTTGGCGACGATAACGGCGAGGATTTCGACACGGACATCTCCTACGCCGCAGTTTACGACAGGATCCTGACCGACGCAGAGGTCGCGGAGCTCCATTCGCGTCCTCTTGCGCAGCGCGCCGACGACTCGTTCGTGCCCACCGTCGCCCCTGCGGGCGTGTGGACGGCGGACGGCGAGGGCGGCCTTGCGGCCACAAAGGGCATGCCGCTCACGGCTGACGGCAGCAAATGGAAATGGATGCGCTCCTCGGCGCCCGCCGCAGCCACGTATGTGTTCGACCTCGCGCTCCCCGCCGAGCAGACCGCCGGCGGCGTGCTCGTGATGAACGCGAGCGGCGTCGCGTCCGGCATATACGGCACAACAAGCACCTACTCGGGAAGTTTCCACACAACTACGGACGCTTCGACGTTCCTCAACAACACGTATGTGAGCACCTGGGGCTACTGGAGCGAGAACGCGCTCGACCGCACGGCCGCGCATCGTCTGGCCGTGACATGGGCTGCGAACGGACGCGTCCACTACTACGTTGACGGCCGCCCGTGGGGACAGCTTTTCCCGGCGAACGCCAACACATCGCTGAAACCCTCCGCCACGATGAGTTTCCTTGACGGACTCGCCTCGGGCGCAACGCGCGTTGCCGCGTACGATACCGCGCTCACGCCCGACGAGGTGTATCGCCAAATGTGAAATGGGAATGATTCTAGGAAAGTTGGGAAAACGGTTTCAATGAGTAAGATGAAAAGCCCCTGCAAGGTGACTTGCAGGGGCTTTGAACGTGCCTTGGAAATCAAAA
>JAFXEA010000333.1 GCA_017521065.1 Kiritimatiellia bacterium
GCGCTTGTAGTTGCGCCCGTTTCCGCCCTCGACGAACACGCTCGGCGTCGCGTAGAGCGATTCCCAGATGGTAAACCGCCGCCTTACGCCCGCCTTGAAATACAGGTAGTTGTTTCCGCGGAAGCACCTGCGCATCCTGCAGAACGGCACGATGTACGGATTGGCGAGAGCCTGGTCGATCTGCCACCAGTGGTATGACTTGTTCGACGAATCGTTTTCGAAGCCCCTGTAGATCGTCCAGGACCGCGTCAGGTCAGACTGCAGCATCCACTTGTCCGCCAGTTTAATGTCATATTCCCACGTAGGGCCGAACTCGAAGTGGTACAGCGCATGGCGGTGCGCGTCATGGCGGCGGTCTGTAAGCGAGTTGACATCCCAGTTGCGAATGCCGAAACGCCCGAAATCTCCCGCGTCGAAACCGGCGCGGACACTTGTGACCTGCATCGGGCGGTCTTCCAGCAACTTGCCCAAGGACATGTAGGTCGAACGGACCTCAGGCGTGACTTCCAGGAAGAACGGCGACAGGACGCTGGCTGCAAGGAGTGCTATCATTTGATGTCTTCCGTCGAAAGGTTACAAGCGTCAAGAGAAACCTTATGGACCTTGAGGTCGTGTTCATACAACCCGGGAGGATTGGGAATCTCGCCGCGGATGATGCGCGCAAGCTCCTGAAGCTGTCCGGCGTAGCGGTCAGACGGCGACTTGAACCTGATACGGTTGATTCCGTCATGATACCCTGCCGCTTTCACCTTGTCGGTGACCTTCTTGATGAACATCTTGATCTCCAGCGTATCGACCTTCGCGATGCCCTCGTTCAGGCCCGTCGTGTGCTTGACGGTGCGGAAGTCCTCGATAGGCTCAAGCTCCATCGAACCATTTGTACCGTCGATGCGGATGTGGCGGCAAGGCTGCGTACCGCGCGAGCAGACGCGGATCGTCACATTGGCGCGAGGATACTCCATAATCGTGAGCGAGTGCGTGATGGCCCATTCAGGATCGCCGGGTGCGGGCTTGAGAATCGACCACGTCTTGAGCGGCATCGCTGTCGGTCTTCGCGCCCTTGGCCAACTGAGCCTTACGCCCCTGACCAAAGCCGACGCATCCAATGTTGAAGAGCGGCAATGATCTCGCCGCCATTCTTGCAAGAAATGTTCTTCTTGATGTATTCATGTCTTATGTTCCTTGTTTATAGTCCGTAGATTTTACTATAAATCATCTCTGATAGGGCGCGTTATCCCCAAAGTATCGCCACTCCCCGCCATATTTGCGAACACCATCATCTTATGATCACCTGTGTTCCGGGTATAACACGCAGAATGAGTGCGTTTTCCGTACGCACAAGCTTCGCGGTTCTGCCGTTCAACCCGTTCGGCACCAGATACGGATAGATAAGCGCATAGAACGAACCACTATAGTTTACGCACCGACCATCTTCGCCGTATCCGAAGCGTCAAGCCAAATGGCAGGACGCGAACCGAGCACGGTATCAAGATCAACGCCGTTGCCGAATTCTACCATGCCGCCCTGCACGTCCACCGTCACCATTGGCGAACAAAGCGAGATTGCCGGAAAGCGTCCCGACGCAAATCTTCTGCTTTTTCTGATACTGGATGCGAACACCTATACCACCGTCGCTGGAACTGTATTCTCCGCCCTTGATCGCACCAAGGGTCCAAACCTCGTTCGTCTTGCCAGAACCGCTTTTGGTGGGATCATCAGGATTGATGGCTACAAAGCCAAATGTAACGGCATTCTCATACTCTTCTGATGTCTCAAACTCGACCGCTTCAGGAAAACTGGATGAAATGCGCAGGTCGTTGTTTTTTTTTTATTCTCATTGCTGCGCCTAAGCCATATCCGGCTCGACGAATCCATTCCCGCTAAAGAACCGAGAAAACGTGCCTGATCACCGCAGTTGGAGTCAGCACCCTTCCTGATTGTGCCGGCTCCAGTTACACTGCCGAAATAAAAAAGTTTCGAAGCTGTTGCAATATAGAATGTTCCGTTAGCCAGCACAACGTCGTTCGAGCCGTAGATTGTGTCGCCAGCGCTGGCATTGCGCCAAACACGGCGGCGACAAGCAGTCCGGCTGCAGCCAGGAACGACCTTAATGATGTGTTCATTCTGTTTTCCTTCTTGATGTACCTTGTTCCCTTAAAAGGACTTGCCGCATAATGAGAATTCTCTTCGGATTAATTCTCTCGTCTCCGATATCCCGAAGCCCAAGGAGAATTCTATTTGGAATATTCTCATTCCGTCATAAGATTACCGTTCGGACGAAATCTTAACCAAATAACTATCGCGTGACAATGAAGTTATACGAAATCTTGCCGCTATTGGGCGGATTATGTTGAAAATAGGGATAAATTTCAAAATTTATAAATACAAGCCGTTAACCTAAATTCGGCAGTTGGATGCCGAAAATCACCGTTTTAGGCAACAGGCTAACGACCGCTTCCGTCGTTTTGGAAGCTTTTTTCGGGTTCTGCTTAACCTTCTTCAGTTTCAGTCGATGAGCGTCAGAAGCTCTGAAAGCAGGCCTTTAGCACTGTTCGCTCTCAGCCATTTTCGAAATGCGGCAAGGATAATCAGCTCCCAGACGCGATTAAAATCCAACTGCTCCGCAATTGCGGAAATTCGTTTCATAAACTCGTCGATTCGCATGAGAGAGGATTGTATCTTGCCTACCTTGAGATGTGTGGATGTCAGACGCAGAAGGCGCTTGCGTCCGCTGACGACAAGTCGGTCGGAAAGCCCACTTGTATTCAGGCAGGACACAAAGTAGGCGAACCCGCCCCACTGTGTAACTTGCGATTCGGGA